>NZ_JMFG01000018.1:2069-85559 GCF_000687145.1 Thermoanaerobaculum aquaticum | reverse complement strand
GATCCCATGATAACTCGCGCTCGCCCAACTCCCGTACCGCTCTACTAATCTGCTCGATCAACTGGTGGTCACTCAAGAGCGTCGCCATAGCTCTTGTCAGCCCACTGATGTCACCAGGTTCAACAAAAAGTCCGTGGACACCATCTCTCAAGGTCTCGCTAAATCCGCCAACTCTAGTAACTATTACTGGTTTCCCAAAGGCAATTGCCGTCATTAATACGCCGCTTTGATCAACGCTTTGGTAAGGCAGCACTACGATAGTTGCACGTCGAAACAGTGACCCGACTGATTCTTCTGGTACATAACGAAGATCCCATACAACTCGCTCTTCAATTCCTAAATTCCTTGCCAGCTTCTGAAGGGGTACCACAGGAATTTTGGGACATCCGACGATTAGCAGCACCGTTTCGTTAAGAAGCGGTCCCGGTAATCCAGCGAAAGCCTTAATGAGCACATCGAGACCCTTGTGAGGCTTTATCACTCCGAAAAAAAGTACTATCTTCCTGACGTCCAAAACCGAACTCGGCCCGACAGGGGCGCTATGAGTGCCGATGCGACCGTAGTAGTCGAGCACACCGTGGGGAACTATTGATACCGCTGCACCCGGGATGTCCGTTTTACCCATCAAAGCGTCGCGGGAAAAGTTTGTGTGAACAATGTAATGATCAAACATTCGCAGCGCGCGTGCGAGACCCCACAGCTGTAGCTTTGAGGATGGGCTCCCCTGGTACGGGTTGGTATCGTGAACCGTGAAGACTAAAGGGCAGAGAGTTCCAAGTCGCCCCAGGAACAAAGAATCAACTAATGGTAGTGGCAACCACTGGAAGTGAATGATGTCTGGCCTCCAGGCCTGTAGCCGACTGACCAATTGGCTCATGTTAAAAGCGTGCTCCAGGCCTTTGATCCACCTTCGTAGAATACCAACCGGCCTTGGAAACATCTGATTCGTCAGGTGATAGAAATGGTTTAGCGTTTCATAGCTAGGTGGACACACCCACCGCGTATACGGGCTCTGGCTCCCAACAAAAAGGACCCGACAGCCCTTTTGAGCCAGGCCTTCACAAAGACAGTGATCGTAGGGCCTCGCAAAAGACGACGGATCGATAACAACTACCCTCATCTCGTGCCTCTCATGATTCCTGGAAGAGAAAAACAACCCAACCGTATTCCACGCCACTGGCGTACCAGCCGGCGCCGAAGCAGCACCCTCTTGGTGTGCCCCGCTCTCCCGACATCCAAATAAATAGGCCGCGCAACGAGTCCATTTAACAAACGCCGATTCCAAGCACCATAAAGGAGTATAGGTCCTTTAGCCGTCGCATACAACCCCCCGCATTGCGTCATCAAAAAACTGCCCGAAGGTGGGTGGTTGCCTCACGTAAGAATCTGCTCGAAAGGGGGAGGCGTGCGAGATTGCTTCCCAAGGAGGGAAGCGGAAATGAGGTTGACCATGGCTGAGAGAAGGGTGCTGGTGAAGGCCTTTGCAGGGCGGTACCAGAAAGCCACGAAGAAAGCGCGTGGGGTCATTTTGGATGAGTTCGTGGCCGCCACCGGGTACAACCGGCGGTATGCGGCGTGGCTTTTGCGGTCCCACGGCAAGAAGGTGCCTTTGGGCCGGCGTTGGATGGTGGTCGGAGATGCGAGTAAGTAAGAAGGTCAACCGATGCCGTCCCCGCCGCTACGGTGCGGAGGTCGTGAAGAGCCGCATCAAGCTGTGGGTGATGCTGGACTATCCCTGCGGTCGGCGGTTGGTCGCGGCGCTGCCGGAAGTCTTAGAGGCGTTGGAGCGGCATAGGGAACTGGCGGTCGGGGGCGAACTCAAGGGCAAGCTGCTGACTATCTCGCCGGCCACGGTGGATCTGCTGCTTCGGGAAGAAAAAAAGCGCTATGCCCTGAAAAGCCGGGCGAAGACCAAACCGGATAACCTTTTCCGCTACCCCTTGCCGGTGCAAACCTGGGCTGAGGCGGAGCGGGGCCACCGAGGGCATTTGCAGATGGACTTGGTGGGGAGCGATGCGGGCCAGGCTCGGGGCGATTTCTGGTGGACCCTGACCCTCAAGGAACTTCTTCCGCGGGGGGCACGGCCACGCTCCGCCTTCCACCCGTGGCCGGCTTAACCCCCCGCACCCCCAACGCTCCCACCGGCAAAGCCGGATGCTCGCTTGCTACGGACTGGACGGAGCTGGGCACGACTCGCAACAAATCGCGTTTTCATGTCTTAGCTGCTTTCGAGACTGCCCGCGCTTGGCTCCCCTTTCCGGTAGTGGCTGTGCATAGCGACAACGGGGCGGAGTTAATGAACGAGCACGGCGTCCAGTACTGCAACCACCGTGGTATTAAGTTCAGCCGCAGCCGAGAGTTCAAGAAAAACGACAACTGCTTCGTGGAGCAAAAAAACGCCTCGGTGGCTCGGCGCTTTAAGGGCTATGCCCGCTTCGACACCGACCGAGCCTGGAAGGTCATGCAAGAACTGGATGCCACCGTGAGTTTGTTCGTGAACTTCTTCCTGCCTTCACAAAAGCTCATAAGCAAAACCCGACAAGGTTCCAAGGTGCGAAAACACTACGACCGCCCGCAAACCCCGCTCCAACGCGTCCTCAGCTCGCCCTGGGTGAGCGAGGAAACCAAAAACACCCTCCGCCAACAGGCCTTGACTCTCAATCCTGCGAGCTTGGCCCGAAAAATCAACCGCTTGCGGTCCGAGCTCATGAAACTCCCCACACCACTCGCACCTACCGTTGCCAAAAAACGGGCTGTGGACGGTGCCGGGCTGCGGCAGGCGGGCCTCCCATCCCCCAACCCCGCTTGGCCGCAGCCCTTGGAAATCGCGGCCGATTTCCACACCGCCCACAGCCCCGACGAAACGCGGGAGAGCCTATCATGATTTCGGGCAGATTTTTCATGAGCCTACCACCAACACTTCGGGCAGATTTTTACGTGAGGGTACACGTTGGCCCGAGGGTGGGGGAAAACGAACATATTTTCCAATGGGTGGAACGAAAGCAAGCTGGCAACAGCTTCTTGGAGAGCTCTAGTAAACTTCCTCGAAGGTAACGGTATCAGGCTGGCAGTGATAAAGAGAGCGTGGTTTTCCTTTTTGCTTCGTACTGGCCAGGAGCTCGCCCCCCATTTCGCCGCCGATTTGCCTTTGCTAGCGCCCGGTAACCAGAAAGCCCTGTCGAACGCTGGTCGGGCGCGGAACGACGCCGTGCAGCCCGCGCCTGACAGCCACCGGTCACACAACAATGAATTGCGTCATGCGACAGATGCTTTGTTGTGGGCCGCTGAGAGATTGCTTCCCCAGGAGCGTCGGCCCCACATTTCCTTTAGGAGCACGACCGGCTTGACAAAGCTTTATGAAGGTTGACAACATTTCCGCACGAAGAGCTTTCCACAAAAAGGCTTACGCGAGGGTAGTGCATGCCGAGCTTGATTTTTAGGCCCTATGGTATTGTTTTAATAACGTTGCAACCGCAACCGCTAAAATCCAACGGGGGGCAAATGAAAAGCATTCCGGTAGTTTTTTGCTTCTTCCTGCTTTCACAGGAAGCTTTGGGAGCGCAAGTGAAAGACGCCAACGGGCAACCTGTGCCCTTTGCCCGCGTCAGCATCCTGGGCCAGAGTGGGTGGTTGGTGGCGGATGCCCAGGGAAACTTTGCTTTGCCGGAAAAAATCACACCGCCGGTGGTGCTGGTGGTCACCGGTGCCGATGGGGTGGTTTTGGGCAGCTTTTCCTTTGCCGAAGAGCTTCCAGAGCCGCTGGTGCTGGTCATTTCTCCGGTGCGGGAATCGCTGACGGTGGTGGCCAGCCGCCCCCCGGACCTGGTGGTGCCGGCCGCTTCGGCCTTTTCCCAGGTAAGCCAAAGGCAACTGGCCGCCGAAGCCCCCGCTCAGCTGGCCGACGCCATGACCACCATCCCCAACGTTGGCCGCACCGGCAGCGACCATGCGGCAGTACCGGCGGTACGGGGCCTTGCCAGGTTTCGGTCGCTGGTTCTCCTTGACGGCACTCGGGTGCTGACCGAACGCAGGGCCGGGCCCAGCGCCACGTTTTTGGATCCGCTCACCCTTGGTGAACTGGAGGTGGTGCGGGGAGGCGCCGGCGTGGCTTACGGTTCCGATGCCTTCGGGGGCGTGATTGCCGCGCGAACCCGCCTGGCGCAACCGGGAGAGCCCTGGAAGGAAGCGTACCAACTGGGTCTGGGCTTTGGTTTTCCCGAGGAATCGGCGCACGTGGAAGCCGGCGGAAGCCTGGGGGCTGGCGCTCTGACGTTGGGAGCTGCGGTTCGCCGTTTTGACCCCTACCGCTCCCCGCACGGGGAGGTTTTCAATTCGCAAGCGGATTTCCGCTCCTTCCGCGCAGGCTTCCAATGGCCCGTGCGCCAGGGGATGTGGCGGGTGCTGTGGCGATCCGATTGGGGCCGGGATATTGGCCGACCCACGCAAAATTCCCGAACCGACCGGACCTTTTACCCTGAAGAAAACAGCCACCGCCTGGTTGTGGGTTTTGAGGGGCCACTTTCCGGGCGGTGGAGCCGTATCGCCTGGACGTTGGGCTGGGCGGAGTACCAGCTGCTCACCGCCCGGGACCGGGCTCCCACCAGCACCGCCCCTCGCACCGTGACCGTGGCCGACGTCTTTTCCCACGATTACACAGCCCGCCTGGAGCTGGAGGGGAGCTGGGCCGGAGGTCAGCTCATGCTGGGGCTGGATGCTTACGGTCGGTTTGGCCTCAAAGCCACGAACACAAGCTCGGCGTTTGAAAGCGCTCCCGAAAGCACGCGGGTCCGCGAGGTTTCCATTGCCAACGCCCGCAAGGACGACGCCGGGCTTTTTGCCGCGTACCAGCGCCAGTTCCGGCTTTTTTCCCTCAACCTTGGCGTTCGCGCCGATGTGGTCCGCAACCGCAACCAACAGGGCTTTTTCGGCAATCAAAGCCAGACGTTTACCCGCGGCTCCGGATTTGTGGCTGCCACGTTTCCACTGGGCCGTTATGTGGATTTTTCGCTGCAGTTTTCCCGGGGCTTTCGGGATGCGCTTTTATCCGACCGCTTTTATCGGGGCATTACCGGTCGGGGCTTTATTACCGGAGACCCCAACCTCAAACCGGAAACTTCCGAGCAGTGGGACGCCAGCCTGCGCTACCGCAAAGGCGCTTTCCACGGTGCTTTTTACGCCTACCACTACGACATCTTTGACATGATCGAGCGCTACCGGCAGGGACGGGATTACTTCTTCCGCAACCGAGCCCAGGGGAGGCTACGGGGTGTGGAGGCGGAAGCAGGTCTTTCTGTGACGAAAAGCCTTGAGCTGCTCCTGGGACTTCAGTACCCGGAAGGAAAAACCGTTGACGACGGCACTTACCTGGATGACGTCCCCGCCCGGGGTGGCTATGTGCGCCTTGCGCAAAGGAAAAGCCGCTGGTCCTGGTTTACCCACTTTGCCTTTTACGCCCGGGACACCCGCCCTGGGCCCACGGAAACGGTGGTTCCGGGCTATGCGCTGCTGGACGGCGGCGCCAGCTACCGCTTGGCACCAGAGCTTGAGCTGGCGGTGCGGGTCCGCAACCTCCTCAATCGGGCCTATCCCGGCGACAACGAGCCCGGCGCCGTGCTGGCCCCGGGCAGGAGCGTGCTGCTTTCCCTGCGGGGAACGCTTTAACGCTTTCTTCGCTTTGCTCACCAGGAGGAAGCCCGGAACGGGCTTCTTCCTTTTTAACACGCTACAATGAACGCATGGCGACGACGGTGGAGCAAATCGTTACGGCGCTGGCCTCGGCGTACCCGGTGATTGCGGTGGTCTCCCCCGAGGAGGACCGCATTGAGCGGCTTATCCAGCGGGTGGGGGCGGCAGCCAAGCCCAACCCCTTGCCGGTTTTGACCTGGAACTGCCTGGATGGCTTTGGCCAGGCCCATCCGGTGAGCGATCCCCTGGCGGCGCTGGCCTGGGTGGCGCAAGAAGCGCCTCAGGGTTTCTACCTTTTTAAGGACATCACCGCCATGCTGGACGGCAACCGCTTTCTCCTGCGGCGCCTGCGCGATACCGCTTCGGCTATCCGCAATTCGGGCAAGTACCTCTTCCTTTTGGGGCCGGTGGTGCAGGTTCCCGACGAGCTGAAGCCCTTTACGTACGTGGTGAACTCCATTTTTCCCGATGAAGCCGAAGTGCAGGCCACGGTGCAAGCGGTTTTCACCGCCACCCGGCGCAGTGTGGATCCCTCCACCTTTGGCCGCATCGTCACCTCCCTGCGGGGCATGAGCCTCACCGAGGTGGAACACGTGCTGCGCCGGCTCCTGGCCCGCCATCAGGAACTGGGGGAAGCTTTTTTCCTCGAGCTTTTGGCGGAAAAAGAGCAAATCATGCGCAAGGAGGGCATCCTGGAGTTTGTGCCCCCGGATCGAGGCATTGAGGAGCTGGGGGGGCTGGATCAGCTCAAGCTCTGGGTTCGGCAGAGGGCCTCGCTCTTTACCCCCGAAGCTCGAGCGCAGGGATTGCCGCGACCCAAGGGCGTGCTGCTCATGGGCATGTCCGGATGCGGCAAGTCCCTGGCGGTGAAGGTCATCGCCCACGAGTGGCAACTGCCGCTTTTCCGCCTGGACATGAACCTGGTGTTTGCCGGGGTGCACGGTAGCCCCGAATGGGTGTTCCACCGGGCCCTGGAAGCTGTGGAAGCGGTGGCGCCGGCAGTGCTGTGGATTGACGAAATCGAGATGGGGGTGGCCGGCTACCACGAGGGGGAAACCGGCTCGCTCACCCGTATCTTTTCCACCTTTTTGACCTGGATGCAGGAGCACCGGGCCGACGTCTTTGTGGCTGCCACGGCCAACCGGATCAACCTCCTGCCGGCGGAGATTATCCGCAAGGGGCGTTTTGACCAGGTGTTTTTCGTGGAGCTCCCCAACGAAGAGGAACGCAAGGAAATCCTGGCCATCCATATGCGCCGGCAGGGCCTGGACCCCAGCAAGTACGACCTGGTGCTTTTGGCTTCCGCCACCCGCGGCTGGAACGGGGCGGAAATCGAGCAAGCGGTGATTTCCGCGCGGGTGGCCTGCTTTGCCGAGGGCCGTCCGGTGGAGGAGCGGGATTTGCTAGCAGCCATGGGGCAGATCGTGCCCCTTTCCACCACGATGGCCGAGCAAATCAAGGCCATCCGCTCCTGGGCCCGCACCCGGGCGCTCCCCGCCACCACTCCCGGGAAACCGGAAATGTAGGCTGGCGGCAGCTCAAAACCACGCTCCCCCTTTGCCAATTCCCAAATCCGGAATTCTCGACTCTGGGTCTTCTGGGAAACGCTTTTCTCTTTTCGTCATTTCCCTTCTGAGATCCGCGGAATAAAACCGCGGATAGCAGCGTTCGCCGTTTCAGGGCGATGGTTGGAGTGCGTTTGACTACCGGGCCGGGAAGGAGTGTTTTTTATGTTAAAAGCCTGTCGCGTTGTCCTAGTGCTGTTCCTTTTCGCCGCCAGCAGTTGGGGCCAGGTGTTCACCGGCTCGCTTTTGGGCACTCGCCCGCAAAGTTCGGGCGATGCTGCCAGCTCCGGGGTTTTCCTGGTGGAGCTTACGGGCAACACGGTCACCTACGCGATTTTCTACTTTGGCAGCCAGAGCCCCACCGCCGCCCATATCCACCAGGGAAGCGCCGGACAAACCGGCAGCATCGTGGTGGACCTGGCACCGTCCTTTGTGGCGCTGGGCGGGGGGTTTGTGGCCACCGGCACGGTGACCGCAGCGCCCGATGTGGCCAGTGCCATCCGCGCCAACCCGGCGGGGTACTACGTGAACGTGCATACCTCCGCCTTTCCCGGTGGGGCAGCCAGGGCGCAACTGGCGAGTGAAGCGTCGGGCGTGGAGCACTGGGTCACTACCCTTTCGGGGGCCCGGGAGCGGCCCACCGTGGGTGACCCCGACGGCAACGGTGTGGCTCTGGTGGTTCCCCGGTCCGACCAGGCACTGTACTACCTGCGGGTGAGCAACACCCAGCCGCCCACTGCCGCCCATATCCACCGCGGCAAGGCAGGAGAAGCCGGCAGCATCGTGCTGAGCCTTTCTCCCACCTTCAACAACGGAGTGGCGGTGGGCGCGGTGAGCCTTTCGGCCACGTTGGCCGGGGGAATCCGGACGAACCCCGAAGGCTTTTACGTGAACGTGCACACCGCCGATTTTCCGGGCGGGGCGGTGCGCGGGCAGCTCACCACCGGGGAAAGCGTGATTCACGTTCCGGTGGCGGCCGATGTGCCCGGCTTGCCCCCTTCCCTCTTCCGCACCGCCGGCACGGTCACCAACTTTAGCGATGCGGAAGCGGAAGTTTGGGCCGAGTGGTACCCATCCAGCCGCGAGGCGCGCTCGGCACCAGCCAAGGTGCAGCGCTTTGCGGTTCCGGCTCGGGGCACAGCGGTGTTTAACAACCTGGTGAGCGAGCTCTTTGCCGCTTCCGGACGGGGAGCAGTGCGCTTTTACTCCCCGGCCAAGATTGCCGTGGCGGTGAACATCTTCAACGACCAGCGGCCTTCCGGGGGCACCTTTGGCCAGTTTGCCCAGGGTCTTGCGGTTTCCGAAGCTCTCAGCCGCGGCGTTTTGCCCTACAACCGCCATCAGGCCAAAACCACCGGCAGCGGCTGGCGCACCAACTTTGGCTGGTTTAACCCTTCCCCGCAAGCCGTCACCTTGCAGGTTCGGGTGGTGCGCCCCGATGGCACCACCGCCGGGAGCAAGACCGTGACCCTCCAGCCGTGGAGCAACGATCTTCTGGCCTGCGGCGACGGCAACGGCTACGTGCCTTCGGCAGCCTGCAGCGACAACAACTTCACCGTGGCCTTTGCCGCTTCTTCCCCGGTTTTCCTTTACAGCTCGGTGGTGGACAACATCACCGATGATGGCCTGTACCAGCCGGCGCAAACCGCCCCCGAGGAGTTCGTGAACCCGCCAGCACCGGGCAATAACCCACCCACCGTGACCATCACCAGCCCCGCAAGCGACATCACCGTACAGGTGGGGCAAAACGTGAGCTTCACCGCCACCGCCAGCGATCCCGATGGGGACACGCTCACGGTGGTGTGGAATTTCGGCGACGGGGTCACCGACAGCACCAACTCCCTTTCTGTGTCCCACGCCTACGCCACCGCCGGCACCTACACCGCCACAGTTACCGTCTCCGACGGCAAGGGGGGACAAGCGCAAGCCAGCCGACAGGTCACGGTGCAGGCCAGCGGTATTACGCTCAGCCAGCTGCAAACCGACATCTTCACCCCCAGGTGCAGCGGCTGCCACCCGCCCACCCAGGGCCTGGACTTAAGCCCCGGGCAAACCTACGGCTCCACGGTCAACGTACCTTCCACCGAAATGCCCAGCCTCATGCGGATTAAACCCGGAGACCCCGACAACAGCTATCTTTACCGTAAGATCCGGGGTGTGGGGATTTCCGGAGCGCGTATGCCCCAGGGTGGGCCGTACCTTTCCCAAAGCGAAATTGACAGGGTGAAAGGCTGGATCGAAGCGGGCGCTCCCAACAACTGACGCCATGACCGCTCGGTTTGCATGGATCCTCCTGGTTTTCTTCGTTGCCGGATGCGGGGAAAAGAAAAACCTGCCCACCGGGCCCGATGGCTCACCCCCGGACCCTAACGCCACGTTTACGCGCGTTTTAGGCGAGGTCTTCGTACCCTCCTGCGCCCGCTCCGGCTGCCACGCCGGCCAGGCCCCGCAAGCCGGGCTCAACCTGGAACCAGCAGGAGCTTACGCCAACGTGGTGAACCGCCCCTCCACCCAGAGGCCGGAGCTGCTGCGGGTGGCGCCCTTCGATCCCGAAAGCTCGTACCTGGTGAAAAAGATCCGGGGGGACCCCGACATCGTGGGGTCCCCCATGCCCGCCGAAGGCAGCATTTCCGCCGAGGCACGGCAGCTCGTAGTGGACTGGGTGCGCCGGGGCGCACCCCGGGACTGAAAGGCACGCTATGCGTTGGGTTTTTGCGTTCTTGCTGCTCTCCCGCTTGGTAGTAGCTCAAGACCTCGGGCATCCACTGGATTCCCGGCTCCTGAACCTTCCCACGCTGGCCACCGTGGGACCCTCCACCCTGGAGGTGATCTTCACTCACCGCTTTACCCAAACCGTGCAAGACGGCGGAGGGGAGGAGCTCTTCGGCCTGGACTCGGCAGCCGATATAGGGATCGGCGTGGCCCTGGGCCTGGGCTCGGGTGCCCAGGTGGAGCTTTACCGCTCCTCCTTTTTGAAGGAGGTGGAGCTGGCCGGCAAGCTGGTGCTTTTGCCCTTTCGCGAAGGACGGCCGTGGGGCCTCGCGGTGCGGGCCGGAGGTGACTACCGCGGCGGTTTTGGCCTTAACCCCCGGTGGAGCGGCTTTGCCCAGGCGGTGATTGCCCTCCGCCCCCACCCGCAGTGGGAGCTGGCGCTGGTGCCCACCTTTGTCACCGATACCCCCACTCTCCGACGGGCCGGCAACGTGGGCTTTGCTTGGGTTTGGCACCTGCCACGCCGGTTTCGGGTGGAGGGAGAGCTGATTCCACCCAACCCGCAAACCGAAGGCGCTAAGCTCGCCTGGACTCTGGGGTTAACCAAAGGCGTGGGGGGCCACAGCTTCACCTTTTACGTGGGTAACTCCCGGGCCACCACCACCGACCTCTGGGTGGGCTCGGACTTTCCCGGCAGGTCCCGGGTGAAAGACCTCCGCCTGGGGTTTAACCTGGTCCGCCGGTTTCCTGAGTAAGCGCCTGTCCCGGCGTCCAGCGGGCAGGTCCCAAACCCGCATCGGACAGGAGCGTAAACTACCCTGGCGTGCATCGCCGGGGAGGTGTTATGTCTCTCATGCGGGGCTTTGCGGCAACAGCCGCGGTACTTTGCTTGATTTCCTTTGCGGTTGGGGCTCAGGAAGCTAGTTCGCCCGCAAGCACGCAGCTCAGCCAAATCCTGCAAAACCAACAGGACCTGGAGCACCGCTTGGACGAGCTCGAGCGGGCCATTGACGACATCGCCTGGTATCACCGGGTGGGAGACATTGCCCTAGTGGACAAATGGCGAATTACGGGTCCCCCCGATGCCAACCCCAAAAACCCCACGGCTCCCGGCGCCACCAACCCGGTAAAGTTTTTCACCTACACGTTCATACCCAGGGATCGCAAACCCAACGAAAAGCTGCCCATGCTGGTTTTCCCCCATGGCGGCGTCCACGCCCGCTTTGATTCCAACTACAGCTATCACATCGTGCGCGAGCTCGTGCAGCAGGGTTACGTGGTGGTGGCCCCTGAGTACCGGGGCTCTACCGGCTACGGGAAGGGCTTTTACCAGCTCATTGACTACGGCGGCCGGGAGGTGGACGACGCTCAAGCGGCCAAGGATTGGGCCCTGGCAACCTTCGATTTCATTGACCGTGAGCGCGTGGGGCTTGTGGGCTGGAGCCACGGCGGGCTCATCGTGCTCATGCTGGCCTTCAACCACCCCAAGGACTACCGCTGTGTCTACGCAGGCGTTCCCGTTTCTGACCTCATCATGCGCTTGGGCTACCACGACAAGGACTACGAGGACCTCTTTTCCGCCGAATACCACGTGGGCAAAACCGTGCGCCAGGACATCGCCGAATACAAGCGCCGTTCGCCCGTTTGGCATGTGGAAAAGCTGGCCGTTCCCCTGCTCATTCACACCAACACCAACGATGAAGACGTAAACGTCATCGAAGTGGAACACCTCATTCAGGCTCTCAAAGCTGCGGGCAAGGACTTCCAGTACAGGATTTTCCAGGACGCTCCCGGAGGCCACAGCTTCGACCGCCTGGACACACCCGAAGCCTTCAAGATCCGCAAGGACATTTACGCTTTTTTGGCCCGCTACCTCAAGCCTCCGCGAGCCCTGCCCTAGCTTTTCCTTTCAATTTCCCGTGTTCAGCTGGCGGAAAAACCCCCGCCGCCGGGATTACCGCTTTCCAGCCAGAGGCAAAAGCGCTCGTAAATTTCTGGCTTATCCAAAAGGCGGGCAAGCTCCTGCACCCGGGGCCGCAGGTAGTCCAGGTCCAGCCGCCCCCGCTGACGACGCACCACCGCCCGCGCGTCCTCCAAATCTTGAACCCGTTCGGAAACGATTTTCATGAGCACCAAATCCTCGGGGCTCACCACCTGAACCGAAAATCCAGCCATTTCCACAGGAACGCTCCTCCCCAAAGCTTCCCGTTCGAACGGCAACAACCCAAAAATCACATCCACCCGCACCCCATTCTGGCTTTCCACCGGCAAAACCCTGGTTTGCTGCACGAAGGCCACAGGATCCCCGGGCAAAGGCGAAAAAACCCTGGCGATGCGACCCACAACTTCGCCTATTCGGGCTTCCTCCACCCAAACGGTGAAATCCACGTCCACCGTAGCTCTTGGCTCGCCCCAGACGGCGTTGGCAAGCCCCCCCACCAGCATGTAGGGGATGCCCTCCTCCTGAAAAAAACGCGCCGCTTTCAGCAGTGTTTCCTCAAGAGGCGTCAACGGGCCTCCAAAACCGCCAGCATGCGGTGCATCAGCGCCACGCCCCGCACATCCGGCGGCCGCTTTCGGCTTTCCGGGGGCAGCAGCTGGTACAAAAAACCCACACTGGCCACGGCTGCGGAAGGTGACAAAAAGCTCTTCTTCATTGCCGCCCACCGGGCGTAGCGTTCCCAGGCCGCCTGTCGTTCCCGCAGAAGCTCCGGCCCCCCGAACCAGCAAGCCGTTTCCTGTGTTTTGGATCCGCTCACGGTTGGATTTTAGCATTACCCAGGCAAGGAAAGGCCAACCCTTTTTAAAGCAAAAACGTCCTTCGCTCAAAAACAACCCGTATTTCAATGCCACTTCCAGCAGCTGATCTTTTTCCCCGCAAATACAGGGAGAACGGCCAGCCAACGCCGAGAATCACGGTACCAGCGCAGTAGCGAGCACCCGCGCCACCGGAGCCTCGGAAAGGAGAAGTTCAAGCGCCTGGCGGACGCAATCCCCGCTCACCACGCCCTGGGAGAGGTAGACCACCAGCCAAGCCTCTCGGGTATCGGCGGTGACCTTCACCCGTTGGGAATCGGTAATGGGTGTGCTAAAAGGGCCAAGATCGTCAGCTAAAAGCGGCTTCCCCTCCAAGCTCACAGGGCCCCGAAGGGAAAGCATGGTCTCCCCAGCGCGTCCTGCACGAAACGTAAGGGGCCCCTGTACGGTACCTGCCGCCATCACACAAGCGGGCACCAAAAGCTCCAGGGACAAGCAGTTGTTGATATCCACCAAAGGGGAAATGGCCGGCAGCTCTTCGCCTTTCAGCACCCGTCGCACCAAAGCCTCGGAAGACGGGCGCCAGCGCGTGGGATCGCAGCCCGCCTGCCGGAACAGCTTGCGCACCGCCGCCACCGTGGGGTGGTCGGGCAGCTCCTCCAACCGGTGAGATTCCCGCACCCGCCGCGCCACCTCCCGGCGCAGCTGCGCCAGCGCCTCACTCCCCTCCCCCGTAGCCACCATTTCCGCCCAAAACAACCCCCACCCGGGAAGCTGAAGATCGCAACGCGGTGGAAAGCTCATGAGGCCTCCTGAAGCCCAAGTTCATGCCAAATAGCGTCAATTTTTTTCTTCACTTCCGGGCTCATGATGATTTCGTCGGGCCAGGGGCGGGTGAAGCCCTCGGAGGGCCATTTGCGGGTGGCGTCAATGCCCACCTTGCTGCCCCACCAGGGCGCTCGCGAGGCGTGGTCCAGGGTTTCTGCCGGCCCCAGCACAAACTCGAAATCGCGCTGGGGGTCAATGTTGGCCAACGCCTTCCACGCCACTTCCGAAAGGTCATGGACGTTGACGTCGGCATCCACCACCACGATGACCTTGGTGAAGGTGGCCTGCCCCAGCCCCCAGATCCCATGCATGACCTTGCGGGCATGGTGGGGGTAACGCTTGTCAATGGCCACAATCATGAGGTTGTGGAACACCCCTTCAAAAGGCATGTGGTAATCCACCACTTCTGGCAGCATCTTTTGCATGAGCGGCAAGAACATCCGCTCGATGGCAAAGCCCATGTAGCAGTCCTCCATGGGCGGCTTGCCAACGATGGTGGTGGGGTAAAGGGCGTTTCGCCGATGGGTGATGGCGGTGACGTGGAAGACCGGGTACTCGTCGGCTAACGAGTAAAAGCCGGTGTGGTCGCCAAAGGGGCCCTCCACTCTGCGCTCTTCGGGGTCCACCCAACCTTCCAGCACGATTTCCGCGTGGGCTGGGACCTCCAGGTCCACGGTCACGCACTTCACCATTTCCACCGCCTGGCCACGCACAAAGCCGGCAAAAAGCATTTCGTCAACGCCGGGCGGCAGGGGCACCGCCGGGGCAAAGATCGTGGCGGGATCACCACCCAGAGCCACCGCAACTTCCGTGCGCTGGCCCCTCCGTGCATGGTTTTGAAAGATCCGCGCCGAGTCGTGGTGGAGGTGCCAGTGCATGCCGGTGGTGTTGCGGTCGTACACCTGCAGCCGGTACATCCCGCAGTTGCGTGTACCGGTTTCCGGGTCCTTGGTGATGACGTTGGTTAACGTGATGAAGCGCCCCCCATCCTGAGGCCAGCACTTAAGCACCGGCAGCTCAAAGAGGTCCACCTGGTCGCCGGTTTTGATGACCTCCTGCACCGGTCCTTCCCGCACCACCTTGGGGAAAATGCCCGAAAGCTCCAAAAGCTTAGGTAACGTGCGCACCTTGTCCAAAAGCCCGGAGGGCATCTTGGGCTCCAAGAAGAAGTTGACCCGCTCGGCCCAGGCCTCCCAGCTTTCCACCCCCAACGCCGCCATGACCCTGGGAATGGAGCCAAAGATGTTCATCACCACAGGAAAAGCGCCTTCGGTGGGCGACTCAAAGAGCAGTGTGGGACCCTGCTTTTTCACCACACGGTCGGCAATTTCGGTCATCTCCAGGATTGGCGAGATTGGCTTTTGAATGCGCGCCAGCTCCCCCCGTTTTTCCAAGAAACGCAAGAAATCCCGCAAGTCGGCAAAGGCCATACGAGCCTCCCCATGGATTGTCGCACAGGAAGTCTTGCCAAGGACGGGCAGGTGTTGCTAAAGTCAACGCCAAGTTGCGTGGTGGGGGGGAGCGCTGATCGCCAGAGCTCACATTTTCGTTGCTTTTTTGATCGCAGCCTTCCTTTGGGGATGCGGCCCGCAGCCAGCATCCCTTGCGCCCCGAAATGTGCTCCTCATTACCGTTGACACCCTCCGCGCCGACCACGTGGGGGCCTACAACCCGGCCTTTACTTCGGCCACCCCAAACCTCGACCGTCTGGCGCAAAAAAGCGTTGTCTTCCTTCAGGCGTGGAGCCCTGTGCCGCTTACCACCCCCGCCCACGCCTCCATCCTCACAGGCCTTACCCCAGCCCGCCACGGGGTGCGGCTCAACGGTGCCCAGGCGCTGCCGGACACCATCCCCACCCTTGCCACCGAGCTCCAAAGCCAGGGCTGGGAAACCGGCGCTTTTGTAGCAGCTTACGTGCTTTCCCGTCGTTTCGGTTTGGCTCGCGGGTTTGCCACCTACGACGACCAGATCCCCATGCCAGCCTATGCGGGAACGAGGCTGGAAGCGGAAAGACCCGCCTCTCAAGTGGTGGATAAAGCCATTGAGTGGCTGAAAGCCCGTAGCGGAAAGCGGTTCTTTTTGTGGGTGCATCTTTACGAGCCCCACGCTCCCTACCAGCCCCCCGCGCCTTTTGCCACGCAGTTTCCCGATTCCCCCTACACCGGGGAGGTAGCCGCCGCCGATGCGCAAATTGGCAGGCTTTTGGATGAGCTGGAGCGCATGGGGCTCGGGGAGCAAACGGTCATTGCGGTGGCCGGCGACCACGGGGAGGCTTTGGGTGAGCACGGCGAATCCACCCACGGCTTGCTGCTCTACGAGGCCACCCTCCGCGTCCCGCTGATGGTGGCAGCGCCCGGCCTGGCAGCCGGGTCTCGCCTTTCCACGCCGGTGAGCCTCGTGGATGTGGCGCCCACCCTCATGCACCTGGCGGGCGCCCAGCCCACGCTCCAGGCGCAAGGCAGCGACCTGGCACCCTTTTTGCTTCGCCAAAAAGAGCCCCCGGAGACCACGCTCTTTGCCGAAACGCTTTACCCCACCAGCTTTGGCTGGGCCGCACTGCTGGCCGCCCGAAAGCAGCAATGGAAGTACGTGGCCGCACCCAAGCCCGAGCTTTACAACCTGGCCACAGACCCCGCCGAAGCCGCCAACCTCGTGGGACAAGGAGTGCCCGCGGAAAAAGCCTTGCGGGAGGCCCTTGGGGACTACGTGGCAGCCGCAACTTCAGGGAACAGCGTGGAGCTGGATGCTGAGGCCCGTCGTCAGCTGGAAAGCCTCGGCTACATTGCCCCTTCTTCCCCCACCCCGCAAACCGCCGCCGACCCCAAAGATCGGGTGAGGGTTTTCACGCTCTTTGAACAGGCTCACGCTTTGCGCCTGGCAGGAGACCCAGTTCAAGCCCGCACCGTCCTTCAAGAAGCCCTGGCCGAGGATCCCCAAAACCCCGTGCTCCTTGCGGAACAGGCCGAGGTCTTGCGGGCGGCCGGCGATCCCGCCGCGGCCGTCGGTGTGTTACGCCGCGTGCTGGAGCTTAACCCCGCCGACCGGGAAGCCCGCTACAACCTGGCGTTGGCCCTGCGGGAAGCCGGCCGGGAAGAGGAAGCGCGGCAAGCGCTGGAGGCCGCCATCCGCCTGGATCCAGGGCGGCCCGAGCTTCACGAGGCGCTGGGTTTGGTGTACGCCGCGCGGGGGGCTTTCCCGCAGGCGAAGGACGAGTTTTCCCGGGCTTGCCAGCTCGACCCGCACAATCCCAGGGTTTGGAACAACTTGGGCAACGTCTTGCGGGAGCTGGGAGAGCTGGCCGCGGCGGAGGAAGCGTACCGGCACGCAATTGCCTTAGATCCGGCATTTGCCGAGCCGTGGAACGGCCTGGGGGTTCTCCAGGTGCTGGCGGGGAAAACCGAGGAAGCCATAGCCAGCTTCAACCGGGCTCTGGAGCTCGCTCCCAACTACCTTGAGGTGCTTTTCAACATGGCCATTGCCTGGGATGAAGCTGGCCAAAGGGAAAAAGCTGCACAGGCCTACACCACGTTCATCAAAAAAGCGCAGAACAACCCGCAGTTTTCCTCGCAGGTGAGCGCGGCCCGGCGCTTGCTTGCCCGGATTTCACCTACCGCCAACGGTGGGTGAGAAAGGAGGTGGTGCGGCAGTGCGTTGAGCGTCCAAAAACGGCTTGAGAACGCAGAAGAAAAAAGGAGGAAGGAGGACTGAAGATGCGAAGGCAAATTGGCGTTTTAACTTTAATCGTGCTTTTGTGTGCATCGGCCCCACTTCTGGCGCAAACGGGCAGCGGGGCCCTCACCGGCAGAGTGGTGGACGAGCAGGGAGGCGTGCTTCCCGGCGTTCGCGTGGTGGCCACCCACGTGCAAACTGGCATTAGCCGGGAGGGCATCACCGGCAGCGACGGTCGCTACCGCTTCCCCGCTCTTCCCGTGGGGACCTATACCCTGCGCTTTGAGCTGGCAGGCTTCACCCCGCTGACCGTGGAAAACGTGGTGGTCAACGTGGCCTCCACCCTTACCCAGGACGTGACGCTGAAGGTGGCAGCGGTGGCTGAAGAAGTCACGGTAACCGCCACGATTCCCCTGGTGGCCACCTCCCCAGCGGTGGGTACGGTGGTGAGCCAAGAGGAGCTGGCCAACCTGCCGCTCAACGGCCGGCAGTTTGCCAACCTCGGGATCCTCGCCCCTGGGACCAACCTGGCGGTGAACCCCGACCCCACTAAGCCCGGCCAGCTCACCATTGCCTTGAACGGCGGCATCGGTCGCAACGTGAACTTCATCATTGACGGCGGTGACAACACCGACGACACCATCGGTGGCGCCTTGCAGAACTTCAACCTGGAAGCGGTGCAGGAGTTCAAGATTCAAACCATGCAGTACAAGGCCGAGTACGGGCGCTCCTCCGGTGGTGTGCTCACCGTGGTCACCAAGACCGGCACCAACGAGTTCAAGGGCAGCGCCTGGGGCTTTTTCCGCAACGACAGCCTCAACGCCCGCACCGAGTCGGAAAAACAAGCGGGCATTGATAAGCAAGCCTACGACCGGAAACAGTACGGCTTCGCCCTGGGTGGCCCCATTGCCAAGGACCTGGCTCACTTCTTCGTGACCTGGGAGCGGACCGACCGGGAAACCAACTACACCGTGGATTCCGGCGGCATTTACCCGGAGTTAGACGGGAAAACCGTGCCGCTGCCTTTCAAGGACGACCTTATCACCGCCAAAGCCACCTACAACATCTCACCCAAGCAGTACCTCCAGGTGCGGTACGGTTATCAGAAGAACGATGACAAGTACGGTGCAAGCCCACTGGCTGCTCCCAACAACCTGGGGACCATTTCCAACAAGTACTACTCGATCCTTCTGGGCCACAACTGGCAGGTCTCCGACAACGCTTTGAACGAGTTCCTGTTCCAGTACTCCAAGTTCAAGAACGTCATTACTGCCGACTCCAACGAGCCGCTCCTCTACTACCCCTCGGGCTTCTCCTACGGGCAAAACATCAACACCCCGCAGTCCACAAACCAGGTGAAGTACCAGTACAAGGACGACTTCACCTTCACCAAGGAAATTGGCGGCAAGCACCACGACTTCAAGGTGGGCGTGCAGTACATCCACGAGCCGGTCTTGGGTGGTGATTTTTCCACCGGACTCAACGGCCAGTATTCGATGCTGGAGGACCGCAAGGGCTCGCCGGTCACCGACATCACGTTTTACGGTGGGTTTTTCGGCGACAAAACACCGGTGGATCAGTACAGCATTTACGCCCAGGACGACTGGTACCTGAGCAACCAGGTCACCCTCAGCGTGGGGCTTCGTTACGATTTTTGGGACGGCTTTGACCTCGACCAGCGCTCCAACCCCATCTGGCAGGTGCTTTCCACCCAAACCGAGTACAACGAGTACTACCTCCGCGACTTCCAGGGCGGACGGGGTGGCAAGCTCAAGAACGACAAGAACAACTGGGGGCCGCGCCTGGGCGTGGTTTGGGACGTGAAAGGCGACGGCAAGCAGCTCCTGCGGGCCGGCGTGGGCCGCTTTTTCGACTTCCCCTACACCAACGCCACCATCCTTTTCCCCGCCGCGGCCGTGCAGTCCAACTACGGGGTGGTTTACAACTACTTCGACCCCAACGGCATCCGCAACCCCGATGGGTCCTTCTACCAACCCGGGCAACCGCTGCCGCCCAACCAGCTGCCCGGTGCTGAGGTCTTCCCACCCAACGAGGTGGCTTCTCCCACCCTGGCCACGCCTTACTCCGACCAAGCTTCGCTGGGTTACTCCTGGCAGGTTCTGGATTGGCTGGGCCTTAACTTTGAGGCGGTGCGGGTCCGTTACCGTGACATCCCCTTCCGCTTCCGCGCCAACCCGGGAGTGGACGTGAACGGCGACGGGAGGTACAACCCCGCCGATGGCGACCATCGACGCTTCCCGCAGTTCGGCAACTTCCGCATTTGGTACGGCAAGGGCCGGGCGGATTACAAGGGCATCAACATCGGTTTCCGGGCCCGAGCTGAAAAGTTCGAGTTCCAGGGCTTCTACACCTGGTCCAAGGCCTGGGGTAACGTGCTGGCCGGTGCCGATGAGTTCCGCATCACCGACATTGATCACCAGCCCGACCTGCGGGCGGTGCGCGACCAAAGCGTGAACCCCTACGATCCCCTGTGCGATAAGTGCATCGGTCCCCTCAACACCGATGCTCGCCACCGCATCACCCTGGCTGGCTTCTACCGCGCGCCCTGGGGGATCAACATCTCCGGCATGTTCCGTTACCGTTCGGCTCTCCCCTACACCGAGTGGGCGGGCACCGATCTCAACGGCGACGGTATGCGCTTTGACTTGCCCAGCAACGTGAGCCATGTCAACAACCGCCGCGGCCACTCCTTCTCCCAGTTCGACGTGCGCATCTCCAAGGAGTTCACCTTTGCCGGCGACATCGGTGTGGAGCTCATTGCTGAGGTGTTCAACCTCTTCAACTCCAAAAACCCCGCGGGCTACGTGGGCAACCGGCTGGCCGCCAACTTTGGCCGGCCCACCAGCTACGCCGGCGACCCGCTCCAGGGCGAACAGCGCCTGGGTCAGCTGGGCCTGCGCATTCGCTTTTAAAAGCGGTGACGCAAACTCAACCAGGGGGGCGCTCAGCGCCCCCCTTTTTCTCTTGACAGCAACGGCGCGGTGGGCGAGAGTAAGAGATGGAGCAAAGCATGGGGCTTTACGAGAAGCTGGTGGAGTTTTTCAAGCGGGACAACTGGGAGTTCCGCACCATCCCCCACTATCAGGCCATCGAGATGGGGGTGGCCGGGGAAAACAGCACCTACCGGTTGGTGGCTCTGGCCGATGAGGAGCGGTCCATCGTGCGCTTTTTGGTGTTCCTGGAAGGCAAAATTCCGGAGCCCCGGCGCCGGGACATCATGGAGTTCCTCACCCGCGCCAACTACGGCTTGCTCCTGGGCAACTTCGAGATGGATCTTTCCGACGGCGAGGTGCGCTTCCGCTGCTCCACCAGCACCGAAGGCAGCGAGCTTTCCTACGAGCAGTACCGCAACATGCTGTACATCAGCGTGGGGATCATGGACCGCTACTACCCTGGCCTGCAGCGGGTGGTGCAGGGTTCCGCCGATCCCGCTGCCGCCATTGCCGACATTGAGTCCTGACCAAGGCTAACGCAGGAGGCAAAGCCGTTCTCACCGATTTGTGTGACGCATACTCCCCTGCTCGCGGGAGCCTGCCTCCTCGGCCACCAGGTAAAGCGGGCGGTGTTTCACCTCGTCGTAAATGCGCCCAACGTACTCCCCTAAAAGCCCCACCATCACCAGCTGCACACCACCCAAGAACAAAATGGCTGCCATAATTGACGTATAGCCCGGCCAGGAAATCCCCGCAAATTTGAGGGCAATCACCACCAGGATGTAAAAGAACGCAAATCCCGAAACGATAAACCCCAGCCAGGTAGCCAGCTGCAGGGGCACGTGGGAAAAGGAGGTAATGGCATCCACGGCAAAGCGCAGCATCTTGCGCAGCGGGTACTTGGTGGTGCCGGCATGACGGGGAGCTCGCTCGTAGGGCACGCCGGTTTGCGGAAAGCCCAACCACGCCACCAACCCGCGGGTAAAGCGGTGGCGCTCGGGGAGTCGCCGGAAAGCCTCCACCGCCCGCCGGCCCATGAGGCGAAAATCCCCGGTGTCCAAAGGGATTTGCACCGAGGTAATGCGCGCCAAGAGCCGGTAAAAGAGCTTGGCGGTGAGCCTCTTGAAAAACGTTTCCCCGTGGCGCGCGGTGCGCACCGCATAAACCACCTCGAAGCCCTCTCGATGCTTGGCCAGAAGCTGCGGGATGAGCTCCGGGGGGTCCTGAAGGTCGGCATCCATGATCACCACCGCCTGGCCCCGGGCGTGATCGAGCCCTGCGGCAAAGGCCATCTGGTGGCCGAAGTTGCGGGAAAAGCGCAAACCCCGCACGCGAGGATCGTTCTCCGCCAGGCCCCTGATGATCTCCCAGCTGCGATCCCGGGAGCCGTCGTCCACAAAAAGGATTTCCCAGGAGGAAGCAGCAGTGCCGAGGACCGCCGTCAAGCGCCGATAAAGCTCCGGGAGGTTTTCCTCCTCGTTAAAGACCGGCACCACAACCGAAAGTTCAACGCTCACCGGTGACACTCCTTTCCCTTTTCCGGCACACTTCCACGTCGGTGGAACCGCGCTCCGACCAAGCCCGGCGGGTTAAAAACCAGCGACCCACATCCAAAAGGGTAACGCCACGCCAGCGCTCCACCCACCACGCGCGCAAAGGAATGATCTCGCAGCGGTAGCGATCCCCCCAAACCGCCTTGTGCTCCTCGAGCTTGCCCGGATCCGCCACCACCAGAGGCGGGCCGTTTAAGGCTGTGGCCAGGGACCACTGCACCGGCAGCCCTTTCCACTGCCAGGAGAGGGGCCAAACCGCTTCCCCCTCCACCGCGGCCAGCACCTGCTCCGGGTTCTGGCGGTAAAGCGCCAGGCCTTCCTGCGCCAGCGCTTGCTCGGCTTTGGTGGTTTGCACAAAAACCAAAAGCTCGGCGTGAGGATCCCCGGGCTCAATGGTGGGGTAAAGGTAGCTCAGCGCCAATGAAGACCACACCGTGGCCAGAAGCCCGACCGTTACTGCGCCTTTTGCCAGCCACCTCCGGGAGCTGGCAAAAACATGGGCCATTTCCACCCCGGCCAGCGGAACCCACGGAAAAACCTGGTGCACCAAAAGCCAGGGCACCTTTTCGCCCAGGTAAGCGTACATGGCTAGGGCACCTACCCCCCAGAGGATGGCGAAGCGTTCGGCCACCAAAAGGCGCCTTCGCCGGCGAATAACTGCCGAAACGGCCAAACCCAGGATCAAGAACTCGTAAAGCAAAAGCCTGGGGAAATGGTAGGTCCAGGGGCCTCCCACCCGCTGGATCTTGTGCTGCTCGTACCAGTAGCGCACGGCTTTCAAGGGAAAAAACACATCCTGGGGCCAGGTGAAAAACACCGTGTAAAAAACCACGCAAACAAACGCAAAAACACCTAAAGCCACTACCAACTGCCGGCGGTTTCGTGGCCAGAAGCCACGCCACCAGGCCATGGCCCTGGTGGGACCGCACCAAAAGACCAGCCCTAAACCGGCGGCAAACCACAACACTCCGGTCACGTAAATGGTTTCCTTGGAAACCGCATGAAGCGCCAGGAAAAAGGCCGCCCACGGCAAAAGTGGCTGCGGGCTTTTCTTTTGAAGCCATACCAAAGCCAATGCCAGCGCCGAAAACAGCACCACCGGAACGTCGTTGCGGGCAAAGCGGGAAAAGTGCACAAAGCTCGGGGACAAAGCCAAAAGCCACCCCATGGCCAAAGCCGGACCCCGCCCCACGAGCCGTCGCAAAAGTAAAGGCGCCAGCGCCAGCGCCGCGCCGCAGGTTGCCGAGTAACTGCGCAGCACAAGATCGCTTTCGCCGAAAACCGCAAAGAGTCCCGCCAGCACAAAGTACTGCAACGGCCCGTGGTAGGTGGGGTCGTAGCGGTAGCTGTGGCGATGCAAAAGCTCCCAGGCAAAGTGCCCGTGGATGGCCTCGTCGTGGTGGGGAGGCTTGGCGTCCAGCTGCCAAAAGCGCAGGGCCACCGCCAACATCGCCAGCAGCAGCCATGCCCTTTTCTCCCAGCCGGGAAGCTTCCCCTGGCCGGTGGCCGCGGCAACCCCGGCCAACCTGCGGAAAAGCCCCGAGCTCGTGCCTTCTTTTGCCTTCACCCAAGGGGGAGTATAGCGAGGGTCGGAGCAGGCTCAGGTGCCCCGCTCAATCCTCACCGGTAGGCCAGCCCTTGCGTCTGCCTTTCCCGCTTTCTACACTAGGCCCACGGTGCGTGCCACGGTCCTTCCCGCTTGTGCTTTATGGCTATTGGCTGCCAATGCCACCGGGGAGGACGTGGAAGCGCGCTTTTGGGTTTTGCGCCTGCCACCCCAGCGCCATCCCGTCCAGGAGCAGGTAGCAGCTCGCCCGGTTTTAGAAACCGAAAACGTCAGGGTGTTTGTGGCGGAGGGACAGTCTCTGCCGGCGGAAAGCCGTCTGCCCACGGGCGGATTGCCAGCACTGGCAGGTCGAGTGGAGCAGGCTTTGGCTCGCCTGCAGCTTTGGCAGAGGCCAAGGCTTCAGGGGAAGGTGGTTATCCTCCTTTGGGAAAGCGGGTGGCCAGCAGCCGCTCCCTTTTCCCCCTTCGATCTCATGGGCAAAGAGGGAGCTTTGGCCTACGGGTTCCAGGCCAACCCCAGCCCCGTTATTGTGGCCAGCTTCCCCTTTTCCGGCCCCCAGTCCTGGCGTAACCTCGCTTCCCTGCTGGAATCGCTGTTCCTGGTGACCACCCTGCCGCCTTCGGATCCTTTCCCCACGGACTTAACCCGCAGCGCCGCCCGGTGGTTTGCGTACCGCATGGGAGCCGCGCCCCCCCGCTACCTCTGGGGGGATGATGAGCCGCACCGGCCGGGCCCCTCTTCCTGGTCGCCCCAGAGCGCCCAGGGGTGGGGTCCGCTGTTTGCGGAGTTCCTGGCCCAAAGCTTGGGACCAGAAGCGGTTCCCGAGCTGGTGGCAAAGCAGGAAGCCCCCACCGGCCCTTTGGCTTCCCTGCTGGCCGCCCGCAAGCCAGAGCAACGCGCGGAGGAGCTTTTTGCCAGCTTCTGGGCCAAGCTTTGGCTGGCGCCGTGGCTGGGTCCCGAGGTTGCTCCCAACCCCCTGGCTTCCTGCCCTCGCCCCCAGCTTTTGGCCTGGATGGTGGCCTCCCGCCCCGCATCGGGACAAGCGACCGTGGGCGTGGGTGGCGGTGGGCTGGTGATCGTGGAGGGCGATGGGGCACCCACCCTGCCGCTTTCGCTTCAGGGCGACCCTTCCGCCCGATGGGTAGGGAGCGTGCAAAAGGCCACTCCCCGGGAGGTCTCGCCGCCGGAGGCTTTGAGCTTCGACGCCACCGGCTTTGCCCGGGTGGAGGTTCCCGCGCTGGGACCGGAGGAGCGGCTTTTGATTTTTTTGGGGGTGCTCCCTCACCCCTCGGGCTGGGCGGACGAGCGCTTTTTGCCCTTGCAGTGGGGGTTGGCCTGGTCGCCGCGGATGGCTCCCAGCCGGGTTCGCGAGCGGCTCTCTGAGCTGGGAACCAAGCGCCTGGGGGAGGCTGGCCCGCCCCTCCGCACACGCGTGATGGAAAGCCTCAAGGTGCTTTCCGGTTTGCAAGCCCCAAAACCTGGGGTGCCGCCTCTGGCCAGCCGTTACGCCTGGCATCCGCAAGCTGCAGGGGTC
Source organism: Thermoanaerobaculum aquaticum (assembly GCF_000687145.1). Classification (NCBI taxonomy): domain Bacteria; kingdom Pseudomonadati; phylum Acidobacteriota; class Thermoanaerobaculia; order Thermoanaerobaculales; family Thermoanaerobaculaceae; genus Thermoanaerobaculum; species Thermoanaerobaculum aquaticum. Next base: position 60,735 of record NZ_JMFG01000018.1, on the reverse strand, counting down.
GTGACAGCGCTTGCGGGTGAGGCCGAAAAACGCGGCCTGCGGGTGGAGCGCCAGTCCTTCCTCCGGAGCACCCCCTGGGGAACCGCTGCGGAATGGGAAAACCTGGTGATTCACCTGCCGGGGACCTCGCCCCAGCGCCTTCCCCTGGTGCTGGTGGCCCACTGGGACGCCTGCAGCGGTGATCCGTGGCGCTCTTTCCGGGCCGCCCGCGGCGTCACCGACAACGCCCTGGGGGTGGTGACGCTTTTAGAAACCGCCACGCTCCTGGCGGCCCGTCCCCACAGCATCCCGGTGGAGGTGGCGTTGCTGGCCGGCGGCTGCCACGACGCCGCGGGAGCCCAGGCCTTCCTGGCCTCCCGGGAGAGGCGCATTGCGGTTTGGGTGGAGCTGGAACAGCTCTGGGCGAAAAAGGCTCCGGATCCCAGCAAGCTGGTGTTGCGGCTGGGTGAAACCCCAAGCCTGTTTACGCCCCATCTCCCCTCGGTTTTCCGCCGCTGGGGGTTTACCACCGAGCTGGCCACCGACCCCACCCCCCCGCACACCGGATCGGCATTGGCCTCCCGGCAGGGGGCGGTGACGATCACTATTTGCGGGCCCAGAGGTGGGCCTGCCGATGGGGATTTTTGGCCGCCCGAGGCTGAGCTGGCCACCGTCAGCCCCGATTACGTCCTGCTTTTGGCCCAGGGGCTTGCCGATTTGGTGCAGACCCTGGGTGGACGCTAAACGCAAGCCAAAGAAAGGAGGGAGCCATGACCATCCTCACCGTCAAAGTGGAAAAGCCGGAAAGCACGAACTTCATCCTGGGACAAGCCCACTTCATAAAAACCGTGGAGGACATCCACGAGGCCATCGTTACCACCGCCCCGCAAATGAAGTTTGGCCTGGCTTTCTGCGAGTCCTCAGGACCGGCCCTTATCCGCCGCTCGGGAAACGATGAGGCGCTGATTGAGCTGGCCACCCGCAATGCCCTCGCCGTGGGTGCCGGTCATTCGTTTTTCGTATTCCTCGAGCAGGGCTACCCCATCAACGTGCTCAACGCCATCAAGATGGTGCCCGAGGTTTGCCGCATTTACTGCGCCAGCGCCAACCCGGTGGAGGTGGTGGTGGCCGAAACCGAACAGGGAAGGGCCATCTTAGGGGTGGTGGATGGGGTTTCCCCCAAGGGTGTGGAAAAGGATGAAGACGTTTTGGCAAGGCTGCGGTTCTTGCGCACCATCGGTTACAAGCTGGGTTGAGGCTTGACGAACCTTACGCTTCCCCTTTCCCTCCCGGCCCTGGTCATCACCGGGTTTTTGGTGTCGTTCGCCACCGTGGTGATCCCGGGGCCAATAACGCTGGTGGCTACCCGCTTGGGCTTGGCCCATCGCCTGGGCGCGGCTTTCTGGTTTCTCTTGGGAGCCACCCTCCTGGACGGGCTGTTGTTTGCAGCGCTGGCCGCCGGGGCTGGCCCTTCCCTGGCGCGGCTGGGGGCCCTGCCGGCGGTGGAAATTGCCGGTGGGCTGGTGCTTTTGTGGGGCGGCTTGAGCTCGGCCCGTCACCGGCCCAGCCGCGAACCCCAACCCAACTGGACCAGCAACAGCCGGCCGCGGTTTCGCTATTTGCTTTTGGGAATGGGGGTTTCCCTGGCCAACCCCCACTACTGGCTTTGGTGGGTGACCGCCGGTCTTGCCTTTGTGGAAGCGGCCCGCACCTACGGCGAACCGGGGCTTTTGTGGATGCTGGGGGCGCTCATCGGCGGGGTGGTGTGCTGGTACGCACCGCTGCTTTACGCCCTCCACCACGGAAAAACGCTCCTTTCACCCAAAACCGAAGCGCTGGTGGTGAGGGTCCTGGCGGTGGTGCTCGTGATCCTGGGTTTGGGGCTGGTGGGCTTGGGTGGGTACCGTTTGGGGCTCCGCTGGGGCCTTCCCGGTTAAGACCAGGCGTCCTGGGGAGGCGGGCTGGCGTAAATCTTTGCTTCCAAAAACACCCGGAAGAGGTCCCGGTCCAGCCCCCCTTGCCTGACCTCCTCCTCCAGGATGCCCAGGGCCCGCTCGGGGTTGACCGCTTTCTTGTAGGGCCGGTCGGCAGCGGTGAGGGCGTCGTACATGTCGCAAATAGTCATCATCCGCACTTCCGGCGGGATTTGCTCCCCCCGCAAGCGGCGGGGGTAACCCCGACCGTCCAGCTTTTCGTGGTGGCCGTAGGCAATTTCCGGGACCCGGGCGAGCCGCCTGGGCCAGGGGATGGTGAGCAGGAACTGGTAGGAGTGCACCACGTGGGATTCCACCTCCCGGCGCTCCTCCTCGTCCAGGCTGCCCTTGGGGACGGAAAGCCAGCGCAGCTCCTCGGGGGTCAAAAGTGGCAAAGGCTCGCCGTTTTCCCCTAAAAACTGCGCTCCTGAAAGCTTCTGCAAAAGCCCGGCGGTGCTTTCCGCCAGCACCGTAGGTTCGTTGGCTTCCAAGACCTTGGCCAGCTTCTCGTCAAACTCCGCCCGCATCTGGCTCACGGCCGCTTCCAGCGCTTTGAGGTCTTCGGCGGTGGGGGGCAAACCCATCGCCACCAGCCGCTGGAGGAGCTTGCGCAAGAGCATCACCTCCTGGGCACGGCGGGCGTGGCGGAAGCGCTCCAGGATCAACTGCAGCCTTTCAGGGTAAAGCTTCTTGGGCTTGGTGAGCACCGCTTCCCGCACCCCCACTTTCCCGAAGTCGTGGAGCAACGCGGCGTAGCGCAGCTGCAGCAAATCGTCCCGGGAAAACCGCAGGCCCTGGTACGGCTCGGGGGGGTTTTGCTCCACCGCCCGGGCCAAACCCAAGGTGTAGTGAGCCACCCGCACGGAATGCCCACGGGTGGAAGGATCCCGCTGCTCGATAGCCATCACCGAGGCACGCACGAAGGACTCAAAGAGCCTTTCGATTTCCGCCACCAGACGGCTGTTTTCAATGGCCACCGCCGCCTGCGCAGCCATAGCCCGGATCACCGCCACATCCGCTTGGGAAAAGGGCACCACCCAGCGATCGGCCTCGGCGCTGGAGGTAATCTTGGCCTGCCTTTGCCGTTTCCGGTTGATGAGCTGGAGAACCCCCACGATTTCGCCGGTGCGCGTAGCCATGGGCACCGTCAAAAGCGAGCGGGTGTGGTACCCGGAGGCTTCGTCAAAACTGGGGTTGAAGTGGTAAGGGGCATCTTTGGCCAGGTAGCGCACGTCCTCCACGCTCACGCACTCCCCGGAAGCCGCCACGTAACCGGCCATGGAGCTCTCATCCACCGGCACCGACCACGCCGAAAAGGCCACCGGTACCGAATCGTTTTGCGCCAGCATGAAATGCAAGAGCTTGTCGCCGTCCCGTTCTTCCAAAAGGTAAAGCGAACCGGCATCGGCGCACACCAGCTCCCGGGCGCTGGAAAGGATGCGCTCCAAAAGCCTTTCCAGGTCGCGCTCCGCCACCAGGGCAATGCCAATGCGGGCCAGCTCCAGCTGCCGCTCCTGGGCGAGGTGCACCTCGCTTTGCAGGTCCTGCAGCTTGAGCCGAAGGCTGGCGGTTTCCAAAGCCGCCAGCACCGCCCTCTGCACGGTAGAAGCCGGGGCGTGCGGGGGAAGCACCATGAAAGGGTCCACCGGCAGCTCGCCATCCCCAGGATCCCCCAGCACCAGCCACAGCACCCCGGAGGGCAGCGGGGCCGCCCAGGTCTTCAAGGTGTCCACCGAGGTGAGGATTACCGAGCCGCCGGCCACCGGCCCCGGCCGGATGACGGTTTCCGAAAGGCCCGAACGGCCAGCCACTTCGGGGGTGACGTAAAAACCCTGGGCCATCTCACCCACTATAACCCCAATTGCTCCTGGGAGCTTCCCCGCTTTCAGGGGCTCGGAAAGTAACCGGGGATGGTCCTCACCGTGACGCCTTCCCTCTGCACCTTCACCGTGACCTGTCGAAAGGCATCGCCAGCGGAGCTGGCCGGCGAGCGGTAAACCACCACGTACTGCTGGCGCAGTTGCTCGCCAATGCGCCGATAAACCGCCGGCAGGTCCTCGGGCTTTCCCACAAAAAACGCCTCGCCACCGGTGGCGGCGGCCAACTCCGAAAGCCTGCTGCGGAACACAAAGTCCAGCACCGAAACGCGAATACCCACAGGAAAGATAGGGGTCCGCATGGTGCGGGCGTAGCGCAAAGCCGCGTCCCAGCCGGTGCGGGAGGTGGTGTCCTCGCCGTCGGTAATCACCACCAGCCCGCGGGGGCCTTTCTTCCCCCGAAACAGCTCCAGGGCCTTGATCACCGCATCGTGAAGGGAGGTACCCCCTTCCACCCGCACCCCGGCCAAACGGTCCACCGCCAACCGGGGCTCGGAACCCCAGGGCAGCAGCAAGCTAAATTCCCAGGAAAAGGTGCCCAGGAAAAACCGATCCCCAGGCCGCAGGAAATCAGCCAGGAACCCGCCCACCGCTTGCCGTACCAGCGGAAAGTCCTTTTCCATGGAGCCGGAAACGTCCACGGCAAGGCCCAAGAGCACCGGCAGGTCCTCACTGCGTCCCAGCGAGTCCACGACCACCGGTTGACCGTCCTCCCAGACGTGAAAGTCCTCCGGGCGCAAATCCGAAACGGGTCTTCCCGCGGCATCCAGCACCGCCACCGGCAACTCCACCACGTCCACCCTGGCGGTCTCCAGGAGCGTCCCGGTTCCCACCGCCAAAACCGCTTCCCCTTCCCTCCCCCCGCCCCGCGCCTCCGCCACCAGAATCCGCGCGGAACGGAGTGCTTGCGCCGGAAGCTCGGTGACACAGGGGCAGGACAGCCAGCGGGCCACCGGCCGGTCGTCAACCCGGAGCACCACCTCCTCCTCAAGACCGGGGGGTGAAACCGCCACCGTGACCCTGGTGGGTTGGTCCTGCCCTTTGCCCTCCCGGAGCAGGATCTGCACCTCCAGGCGGTTTTCGCTGCCCGAGAGCACCACCGCGTCTTCCCCTATAAGGCGCCCATCGCGGCTCCACGCTTCGGCGCGGACCACGGTCCTTCGCGGCGTAGCCCCCAGGGAGAGGGAAAGCTGCCAGGGGGGGCGGTTTTTGACCACCACCAGCTGGTTGTCCTGGAAGAACCGCACCTCCCCCGTATCTTCCGGCGCCTCCAGGGTAAGCTCCACGGTGCCCACGACCGTTCCCAGGCGGGGGCGGGCAAAACGCACCGCTTCCTCCGCCGGAGGCGAGGGCGCCAGCGCCGTAGCGTCCGGCGGTGCCCCTTCCGGCGCCACAAAGGGCTTGTCCAGCACCGGCACCACCACCTTCCGCTCCACCACCCCTGCCTTTGAGCCATCCAGCGAGCTCACCTCCACCCGCAGGAGCCCTTCCCCCGAGGGCCACTCCCGGTAAAGGAGGAAGCTGCCATCCCCGGCCAGCTCCCCCACCCCGCTGCCGTCGTCCAGCTTCTGGGACCCCTTCCAAAACTCCACGTGAAACCGCACGCGCGGACCGAGCTGCTCCCGTTCCTCCGGGGCCACCTGCACGGCCACCGCCACCACCGTGCTTGTTGCTCCCTTGCCCAGAGGCTCCACCTCAACGCGCAAGGCCAGAGGGCTTACCGCCGCCAGCAGAATCAACCACGGTGTCACGGTCTTAGGGTAGCAGAAGGCGAAGGTCATCCAATTTAGCGTAGGATTAGCAGATTTTGTATCGCATTGGCACCGGTACTTGACAACCTTACACTAAGGTCCTATATTATTGCCCGGAGGTCGGGAAACGATCTCCAGAAAGGAGGGAAGAACGATGACCAGCCTGGTTCGTTGGGATCCCTTCAAAGAAATGGCCGCCATGCAGGAGCGGATGAGCAGGCTCTTTGACGAGATCTGGGGCCGTCCTCGCCGGGTGGAGGAGGACTACATCACCGGCAGCTGGTTGCCCGCGGTGGATGTGAAGGAGAGCAAGGACGCCCTGGAGATTTCCGTAGAGCTTCCTGGCGTTGATCCCAAGGATGTGGAGGTGACGGTGGAAGGTGGGGTGCTCTCCATCCGCGGATCTCGCAAGTTCGAGAAGGCGGAGGAGGGCGAAACCTACCACCGGGTGGAGCGGTCCTACGGCTCCTTCGAGCGCACCTTCACCTTGCCTTCCAACGTCAACCCCGACAAGATCAGCGCTTCCTACAAGCTGGGCGTCCTCCACTTGACCCTGCCCAAGCGCGAGGAGGCCAAACCCAAGGCCATTCCGGTCAAGGTGGAAGAGAAGTAACTTCCGCTCCGCGTGGCCTCTGGCGCCGGTTCGCCGGCGCTTTTTTCTTTTTTGCGCCTGGGGTCGTGCTTTTTGCAAAGGCAAACTGCAGCAGAAAGAAGAGAAACCGCAGTTTGCCCCATTCTGGAGCTAAATGCTGCTACACCAACAACCGGGAGAGGAACTGCTGGCCACGGGGGGTCCTGGGCCGGGACAAAAGCGTTTGTGTGGGACCCTCCTCCACCACCTTCCCTTCTACCAGCAGCAGCACCCGGTCCGCCACCTGCCGGGCCAGCCCCACCTCGTGGGTTACCAAAAGCAAGGTGAGCCCCTCCCCCTTGAGCCGCAGCAGGGTCTCCACCACCTCCCACTTGAGCTCGGGGTCCAAAGAGCTGGTGATCTCATCGCCCAGAAGCGCCGCCGGTGCCATGGCCAGCGCCCGGGCAATGGCCACCCTCTGCTTTTCCCCACCGGAAAGCTGGTGGGGATAAGCCTCGGCCCGCGCGGCCAGGCCCACCTTGGCCAAAAGCTCCAGCGCCTGCTCCCGGGCCGTTTCGGCCTCCAGCTTGCGCACCAAACGCGGTGCCAGCGCCACGTTTTCCCACGCCCGCTTGTGCGGGAAAAGGCCGAAATCCTGGAAGATAAACCCCACCCGCTGGCGGAGGGCGGCGCCCGCAGAAAGCCCCTGGGCCCCCGGGCGCAAAACCCAGGAGTTCACCTGCACCTCGCCGGCGTCAAAAGGCGAAAGTCCCGCCACACAACGCAACAACGTGGACTTGCCCGCTCCCGAGGGACCCAGCACCACCAGTGTTTCACCGGGCTCCACGCTGAGCGACACATCCTCCAGAACGGCACGGGAAGCAAAAAACTTGCTCAAGCCCCGCACGAGGATCCGCACCATGGCTACCTCGCCGATGCCAGGCGCCGCTCCCACCGCCGGGCCAGGTGCCCCACCGGCACCGACATGAAGAGGTACAGGCAGGCGGTGATCAAACCGGCCTCCACCAAGACCCGAAAATCCGCTCCCGAGGTGGAGATGATCTGGTACTGCTTGGCCAGCTCCACCACGGTAATGGTACCGGCAAGGCTGGTGTCCTTAAAAAGCGCCACGAAATCCGAGGTGGAAGGGGGCAACACCAGCCTCAAGGCCTGGGGCAGCACCACGTGCACAAAGGTTTGTTTTGGCGAAAGACCGAGGCTTGCCGCCGCCTCCCACTGGGTGGGGGGGATGGCTTGCAGCGCGGCGCGGTAAATTTCCGCCTCGTACGCGGCGTAGGTAAGACCCAAGCCCACCACCGCCGTCCAGAAGGGTGAAATGTAAAGCCCTGGCGTGCCGGTGAGGGCAGCCCACGCCGCCGGCAAGCCAAAGTAAAGCAGGTAAAGCAACAAGAGCACCGGCACACCCCGGAAAAACTCCACGTAAACCAGGGCCCCCGCTTGCAGCCACCCCGGCCCGTAAAGCCGTGCCACCGCCACCCCAAGCCCCGTAAGCACCGCCAACCCCATGCTGGCCAGCGAAAGCGCCACCGTCACCAGCGCCGCCTTTGCCAAAAGCGCCAAGGTCAAAAGCCGCCGCGGGGAAGCACCAGCAGGGGGTGAGCTTCCCTGCGAAACCGCAAGGGAGCCGGAAAAACCCGGCGGCAAAAGCTCCTCCTGCCCCTGATCCCAGAGCCCCCAGCGCTCCAGGATGGCCCGCAGCTCGCCAGTGGCGGCCAGAAAAGCCAGCGCTTCGTCCAGCTGCGCCGCTAGAGCCTCATCTTCCTTTCTTACGGCAATGGCGTAAAACCCCCGGCCGGGGATGGGCGGTTCCACCGCCACCAGATCCGGCCAATGGGGCAAAAACGCCCTAACGATGGGTACGTCCAGCAGCAGCGCATCCAGCCTCCCCAGCTGCAGGTCCTCAAAGGGCGTCACCTGGCTGTCGTACAGCAGCGCTACCGCACCAAGGTCGGCCAGCAGCCGGGAGGCCGCGCTGTTTTCCAGGGTGCCAATGCGAGCGGCGGCCTTCACGCAGCAAGCCAGATCCCCGCACCTGCTTTCCCCCTTTCGCACCACCAGCTGCAGGCGAAAGACGTAGTAAGGACGGGTAAAGCGCACGCGCCTGGCACGATCGGGGGTGACCTCCAGACCGTTCATCACCAGGTCCAAATCCCCTCGCTCGAGGCCATCCACCAGCCTTTTGAAATCGTACTGGCGGAACACGATGGGGCGGCCCAGACGGCGCTCCAGGGCCCGGGCCAGGTCCACCTCGAACCCCACCAGCTCCCCGCTTTCCCGGTGGTAAAAGACGTACGGAGCACCTCCTTCGGCGTCCGCACCCCAAACCAGGGGCGCCGTTTGCCCTCCCACGGGCCCTGCAGCCAGCTGCCAGAGTGCGATAGCTACAAGAAAACGCCTCAGCATTCTGGGGCGGTGGAGGCCAGGCGCTCGAGGGCGCGGGCAATGACCATGCGTTGCACCTCGCTGGTGCCCTCGTACACGGTGGTGACCCGCACGTCGCGGTAGAGCCGCTCCACCACGTACTCCCGGGAGTAACCGTAGCCACCAAAAACCTGCACCGCAAAGTTGCAAATGCGGTTGGCGGTTTCGGTGGCCAGGAGCTTGGCCTGCGCCGAGGTGCGGGAGATGTTGCCCCCCCGTTCGGAAAGCCAGGCCGCCCGGTAGGTCAACCAGCGTGCGGCTTCCAGCTCGGTGTCCATGTCGGCCAGGCGGAAACCGATGGCCTGGTGCTGGATGATGGGTTTGCCAAACTGCACCCTTTCCTTGGCGTAGCGCAGCGACTCATCCAGGGCCCTCTGGGCAATGCCTATGGCTTGGGCGGCAATCCCCAGACGGGAGTGGTCCAGGGTGGCCAGGGCAATCTTGAACCCTTCTCCTTCTTTCCCCAAAAGGTTTTCCACCGGCACCCGAGCTTCCTCCAGAGTCACGCCAGCAGTAACCGAGGACCGCAACCCCATCTTCTTTTCCGGCGGATCCACCAGCACCCCGGGTTGCTCGGCGTCCAAAACAAAAGCGGAAATTCCCCTGTGGCCGAGGCTTTTGTCCCTGGTGGCGAGGATTACGAAGTACTTGGCAATGCCGGCGTTGGTAATCCACATCTTGGCCCCGGAAAGCACAAATTCATCCCCCACCCGCCGGTAGGTGGTGCTCAAGGAGGCCAGGTCCGAGCCGGCATCGGGCTCGGTGAGCATGATGCCCCCAAGGACTTCCCCTTGCGCCAGGGGCGGCAGGACCCTGCGCTTCAGCTCCTCGCTGCCAAAGTGCACGATGGGCCACTGGCACACCGAGTTGTGTACGGAAAGCCCCACCGCCACCGAAGCGTCGGCCCACGCCAGCTCCTCAATGCTGATGAGGTACGAAAGCACGTCCAACCCGGAGCCTCCGTACTCCTCGGGGGTAACCATGCCCAAAAGCCCGAGACCCGCCATTTCCTTGAAGATGTCCCACGGGAACTGACCGCTTTCGTCCCGCTCCCTGGCCCCCGGTGCCACCCGTTCTCGCGCAAACTCCCGCACCATCTGGCGGATCATGAGCTGTTGCTCCGAAAACCCAAAGTCCATGCCAACCCTCCCCGCGGGAAGTTTAGGGGTTCTTGCGCTAGTCTTCTAGCCATGGGACGCATTCGCCTGTTGCCCGACTCGGTGATCAACCAAATTGCCGCCGGAGAAGTGGTGGAGCGGCCCGCCTCGGTGGTCAAGGAGCTAGTGGAAAACGCCCTGGACGCCCAAGCCCAAACCATCACCGTAAGGCTTGCGGAAGGCGGCCGGGAGCTCATTCAGGTGGAAGACGACGGCTGCGGCATGGATGCCGATGACGCCCTGCTGGCGCTGGAGCGCCACGCCACCTCCAAGATTGCCAGCGCCGAAGACCTGGAGCGCCTGCAGACCCTGGGGTTTCGCGGTGAGGCCTTGCCCTCCATTGCGGCAGTTTCCGAGCTGACCCTGGAAACAGCTCCCGCCCCCGGGGAGGGGAGCCGCGTGCGGGTACGTTTTGGGCGGGTGCTGGGGCAGGAGCCCTGCGGGCGACCCCGGGGCACCAAGGTGACGGTGGAGCACCTCTTCGCCCGCACCCCCGCCCGCCGCAAGTTCCTGCGCTCGGAAGCCACGGAACTGCGGTACATTGTGGAGCTCATCCAGGGGTTTGCCTTTGCCTATCCGCAGGTGGCCTTTACCCTCTGGCACGACGGGCGGAAGCTGGCCCATTTTTCCCCGGCCAGCTCGCGAGCCGAGAGGCTCTTCCAGATTCTCGGCAAAAACCCCGAGCCCCCCATCGTGACCCAGCGCGGCCTGCTGCGTTTGGAAGCCTTCCTGCTTCCCCCCACACCCGCCCGCCACGTGGTGGTGGCGGTCAACCAGCGCCTCGTTAAGGACCGTCTGCTTTCCGGCACCCTCTCCCGCCTTTTGCGCTCGGTAAAGGGGGAGTGGCAGGCCGACCTCTTCCTCCATCTGGAGCTCCCGCCCCAGGAGGTGGACTTCAACGTCCACCCGGCCAAGACCGAGCTGCGCTTTGCCAACCCCGGCGCGGTGACGTCTTTTCTTGCCGAAACCCTGGCTTCCGCCCTGGCCAAGCAGCACGGCGCCCAGCCCGTGCGCTTGCCCTCGCCGCCCACCAGCTCCGGCCATCAACCCACCCTTGCCTTCCAGGTGGCGGAGGCTGCACGAACAGCCGAAGTCACACCAACGCCGCAGGTCCTCCCCCAAAGCCGGCCCACCACCCCCTGGGGTCGCTACCTGGGACAGTACCGGCACACCTACCTGCTGGTGGAAGACGAAGAAGGGCTCAAGCTGGTGGACCAGCACGTGGCCCACGAGCGGGTGCTTTACGAAAAGCTTTTGGGGAACCTGGGGCCTTCTCCGGCTCAGGCGTTGCTGCTTCCCGAAATCCTCACCGTAAGCCCGGCCGTGCACGCCCTGGCCAGCGAGCACCTGCAGGAGCTGGCGGAGCTGGGAGTGCAGCTGGAGCCGCTGTCGGGCGGCGCTCTCCGCGTGTGTGCCTTGCCCCAGGCGGTTTCCGCGGGGCAAGCCCAGGAGCTCGTTTTGGGTTTGCTGGAGGACCTGGCCCAGGATGCCTTTCCAGGCCGCTCGTGGAAGGAAAAAACCGCAGCGTCCCTGGCTTGTCGGGCGGCCATCAAGAAGAACACGCCGCTGGCCGCCCTGCAAGCCGAGCAGCTGCTGGCCGATTTGGCCCGCTGCCAGGACCCCTACCGCTGCCCCCACGGCCGCCCGGTGCTCCTGACCCTGCCCCACGCGGAAATCGAGCGCCGCATTGGGCGCCGAAACTAAGAGCTTGCCACTCGACGCTGGCAAGGCCCCGTTGCGGTCCTAGGTCTCCTCCGGGTAAACGAACTCCAGCGCCGGCACCGCGGGAACCAGCCCGGCCCGGGCCCCCTCCTCCAGGAAACGGCGAACCGCTTCCCGGCCCTGGGGGCCGTAGTCCAGGGTCCAGCGGTTCACGTACATGCCCACAAAGCGATCGGCCTTCTCCTGGCTCAAGCCGCGGGCAAAGCTCAAAGCGTGGGCCAGGGCTTGCGGGCGATGCTCCAACCCCCAGCGCACGGAATCCCACAAGACCGCCGCCACCCGCCGGGCAACCTCCCGGGGCAGATCCCGCCGGATGGCGTTGCCCCCCAGCGGCAACGGCAAGCCCGTTTCCTGCTGCCACCAGGCCCCCAGGTCCACCACCAACTGAAAGCCCTCATCCCGGTAGGTGAGCTGCCCTTCGTGAATGAGCACCCCTGCCACCACGCGGCCACCGCGCACCGCCGCCGCCACCTGATCGAAGGGCACGTCCACACACTGCGCTTCCGGCTGCCAGAGGTTAAGCGCCAGGCGTGCGGAGGTCCAGCGGCCGGGGGTCGCCACGGGCTGGCCGCGGAGCTCGGAGCGGGTCAGGGGCTTTTGCGCAATGACCACCGGCCCGTAGCCATCGCCCATGGAAGCTCCCGATGAAAGCAGGGCGTAGCGATCGGCCACGTAGGCGTAAGCGTGGATGGAAATGGCGGTTACCTCGTACCGCCCCTCCCGCGCCGCTTGATTGAGGGTCTCAATGTCGGCCAAGACCTCTTCAAAACGCAACCCCCGGGTGTCCACCAGCCCTTGCACCGCCGCGTAGTGCATGAAGGCATCGTCGGCATCGGGGGAATGAGCAACACGGATGGTTTCCATGGGCACCTCGCTGCCCCAACGGGCAAGGGATTGTACCCAATGACCTGGGATGCTGCCTGACTTACGCCTTAAAAGCGCAGAAGCTCGGCCAGGGCGCTTTGAATGCGCTCTTCGCTGGGGATGACGGCGTTGGTAAGACCGGCGTCGTAGGGAACCGGGCAATCCAGGCTGGCCAGGCGCAGAGGAGGCGCATCCAAATAGGGGAAAGCATCCTCCACCACGCTCGCCACGATTTCACCGCCAAAGCCGGCGGTGAGCGTGTCCTCGTGCACCACCAACAGCCGGCCGGTTTTCTTCACCGAAGCCACCACCGCTTCCCGGTCCCAGGGGGAAAGCGTGCGCAGGTCCCAAAGCTCCACCTGACCCGGAAACGCCTGCGCCGCTGCCAGGCAGCGGTACACCATGGCCCCCCAGGTCACCACCGTGACCCGATCCCCTGCGAGGAGCCTTTCCGCCACGCCAAAAGGCAGCACGAAATCATCCCCGGGGTAAGGACGGCGGGCCTCGGGGCTATCGAGGAGCGCGCGGTGCTCCAGGAAAAGCACCGGGTCCTCACCCCGCAGGGCGGCCCGCAGCAAACCCACCGCGTCGGCGGCGTTGGAGGGGAAAGCCATGCGCCAGCCGAGGGTATGGGCGTAAATGGCCTCGGCGGAAAAGGAGTGCCACGGATCGCCGGTTTTGCGGCTCACCCCTAAGGGCATGCGCACCACCACCGGCGCCGAAAACCTCTCCGCGCTGCGCCAGCGCACCAGGCCAATGTCCACCAGGGTGTCGTAAGCCGGATCGGCGTACTTGCGGAACTGAATTTCCGGCACCGGCCGCAGCCCCGCCATGGCCATGCCTTGGGCACGACCCAGGATCCCCACCTCCGAAAGGGAGGTGTCAAAGACCCGCTCCTTGTCAAACTGCCGCTGCAGGTCCAGGGTGGCCCCGTGAACCCCGCCCTTCACCCCCACGTCTTCTCCAAAGACCAGCACCCGGGGGTTGGCGGCAAGCTCAAAAGCCAGCGTCCTCCGCACCCCCTCCACCAGGTTGATCCGCGGCCCTTCTGCCGGTGCTGCCGTCACCGGCCGCTTTTGGCCTTGCCACCCGGGAGGAAGGGTGGCGAAAACCCCGGTGGCGGCGCTTTCCGGCGGCGGGGTGGGAGCGGCCAAGGCGTTGTCCAGGGCCCGCCGGATTTCCGCCTCCGCTTCCGCTTCCAGCTGCCGCCAGGTTTCCTCCCCCACCTGCTGGCGAAGGCGCAGGAGGGGGTCTTTGCCCTGCTCCCTGGCCAGCTCTTCCGGGTCCCGATAGGCCTGGGTGTCAATGAAGGTGTGACCGGAAAGGCGGGGCACCTCCAGCCGCAGCAGGCACGGGCCGCGGCCCTCCCGCACCCAGCGCACCGCTTCCTCCACCAGCTGAGCCGTTTCTTCCAGCTCAAAGCCGGGCCCGTCCAGCACCTTGAGGTTCCCGAAGCTTTTCAGGTTAGCGGCTATGTTGCCCCCGGGGGTTTGCAGGCTGGAGGGCGCGGAAATGGCGCGGCCGTTGTCCTCGATGAGAAAAAGCATGGGGAGCTGCAAGGTGGTGGCCATCACCAGCGCAGCCCAAAAGCCGTTGGCCGCCACCGAGCCCTCCCCGCCACAGGCTACGGCGATAGCCCCTTCCCACTGGCTTTCCCCCAGCACCCGGGTGTGGTAGAGCACCGCCTGCGCCCATCCCGCCGCCGGGGCGTACTGCGACCCAACATCACCGGCCGTGGGGAGGATGGTGGCCCCGCCCCGGGACGGGAGGTTGAACATCACCCCCACATCCCGCCCCTGGCTCATGGAGCCCTGTCGGGCCAGGGACGAGCGCAGGGCTTCCTCCAGGCTCAAACCGCAGGCCAGTACAAAGGGACGGGAACGGTAATACACGGCCGCAGCATCGTGGGGGTGGTTGAGGCTTTTGGCCAAAAGCACCTGGGCCAGCTCGTGGCCTTTGGCCGAGAACTGGTACTTCACAAGCCCTTGCGGGGTAAGCTCCCGCTCCTCCAGCTCGTCCAGCAAGCGCGAAGACAGAGCCAGCCGCGCCACCTCCAGCCAAAAGGCCCGCCTTTCCCCTGCCGCCGCTGTTTGTAGTTTTCTCCCCATGCCCCGCTCCTGCGAATGGGTCACAAACTCGGTGGATTGTAGCAGGCGGTGAAAAGCTTAATGACTCTGATCGGCCAGAGCTTCCCGGGCCGCCCGCAGCAGAGGTTGCGCTGAAAGAGGCGCCCCCACGGCTTGCTTCAGCCACAAATCGGGAGTCACCCGGCCAATGCGGGCCATGCGCTCAAACTCCTTGCCGAAGTCGGGCCCCCGCAGCTTTTCGCCAATTTGGAAGGCAATGAGGTGCCCCAGGGCGTAATCCGGCAGGTACATGGGGTAAGCAACCATGTGGGAGTAAATGGCCAGAAGCTCGCAGTCCCGCCGGCCAAAGACATCGGCAAAGTAAGCGTTCCAAACCTCCCGGGCGGCGGTCAGCACCGCTTCCTTCAGCTGCTCAGGGGTGGCCTCGGGGTGCTGGTAAAGCCAGCGCCAGACCTTCATGTCCACCAGCGAAACGCCGGCAATCTCGTAGGTGGCCCAGAGCGTGCCCAGCACCTCTTCCTGGCGCCCGCGGGTCTTGCCCAGGCCCAGAAGCTCCAGATCCCGGGCCTGAAAGGCAAAGGCAAAGGCTTCCGTGAAGGCGTTGTTGGGAACCCCGGCCAGAGCCCAGCGGTCCATGCGGTGCAGGGAAAACACCTGCTCCACGTTGTGGCCGAGCTCGTGGATGGCGATGTTGAAGCCCTTGTAGTCCATGCCCGAGCGCCCCACGCGGGTGCGCAGGTGTGCTTTGTCCTGACGGCGCACCGCCCCTAGGGCGTGGCCGGCGCCCCGGGCCGGGTCCACCACGATGCGCTCGGCCAGAAAAGCCGCGGTTTCCGGGGCAAACCCCAGCTTCTGCAGGATATTTGGCAAATCCTTTTGGAAGCTCTCCACCGTGGGGTAACGCTCGCCAACCTTGCGGTTCAGCTCGTCTTCCGAAAGCCCGGCGCGGGAGGTAAAGCCCGCGTACCAGAGGTCAAAGGGTTCCAGCGGGCGGCCCAGGCGAGTGGCAATGAGCTTGGCCAGCCGCCGCACCTCCTGGGCCGAAAGCACCTCGGTGAGCACCTTTTCCACCTCGGCCTCGGGGATTTGCCGTTCCAGCTCGAAGGTCCGGGCAATGGCCGTAGGCGCGGTAGGGCTGTAGGGGTCCACCCCGCGCAAGGCGTGGAAGTTGGCAAGCCAAAGCCGATAGCGGGTGTTGGGCTCAAAGGAAAGCTCCTCGGGGGTTGGCGAAAAGCCGTTGGCGGCCTGCACCTTGCCGGTAAAGGGGTCAAAGAGCAGGCGCTCGGAGTTGATAAACCCCTGGGGAACTTCCTGCCGCACGATGCGCAGCATGAGCTCCTGGATCACCCGCTGCCGTTGCAAACCACCCGGCTGTCCGTACCAGGATTTCAGCTCGTCCCGCAGCCCCCAGTGGCTGATGAGGCGCAAGCCCTTGGGGAAAAGCGGGGTTCCTGAGCCATCGCGCAAGAGGTCCATGGGGATGTTGTAGGAGGCAATGTACTGATCGGCAGCCAAAAGCGCCTGTGTGACCTTTTGCGCCACCGGTGCCGGCACCCGCAGGGCAAAGCGGTCCATGAGCCTGGAGCGTGCCCAGGTTTCCCGGTCCCAGGCGGGACCGTCCTGCAACCGCTCGGCCAGCGAATGCACCGGGAAGTTCAAAAGCGCCCAATGGGCCACCTTGGTGCGGAACAAATCCTCGGTAAGGTGGCTGCCCAAGTCCAGTCTGGCCAAAAGCTCATCCACCCGCATCACCGGGCCGGTATCCAGATCCAGGGGGGTGGTGAGCTCCCGGCGAATTTCGTGCAGGTGGCCTTCCACCTGCTCCAGGGCCGCCTCCAGGCGGGCAAAGGCAGGCCCCAGCTCGCCGCTGGGCAGGAAGTTGTCGCGGCAAAAGGTGGCAAAGGCGTTGCTGTCCCCGTCCTCCTCCCACCAGCGGGCGGCCACCTGTTCCACCCCCCGGCGGATGCGCGCTTCTTCGGCGGCCCCAAAGCGGGAAAGCAGCTCGCCAATGACGCGCTCTTTGGTTTGTGAATCAATTATTGCCTGCTGCGCCAACGCTTGCGTTGCTGCCAACACCATGGCCGCTCCCCAGAGCTTAACGCCGCTCACCGTTGCCTCCCACCACCGGATCCCCACCGGGTGCCTGCGCCACCTTGATGATTACCGAGCCCTCGTCGGGCTCCACCAACCCGGCATCGCAGGGCTCCGGTCTCGGGCCCCCGTGCTCATCTATGAAGCGCACAACCCAAGCTTCCTGCAGCCTCCTGGCTTCCCGCAAACGCCCGTGAGCTTCGGGTGCCGCCAGGCAAAAGTAAAAGTCGCCCTGGGTGGTTTTGGCGATCCCCGCCAGCACGGCGATGCCCCCGTCGGTGGTGGTAAGGGTCCCGGTTTTGCCCACCACCGAGCCCGCGTAAGGCGGCGCCGAAAGCACCTCAAAGAATTTCTCCAGCGTCCCGGGGTGGCAACCCGCCACCGGCAGGACATGGCCCGGGTTCAAATTTCGTGCCGAGCAACTGCTCACCAGCTCCCGCAGGAGGTGCACCACCGCCCGCGGCGAAAGCCGGTTTTCCCCTAATCCTGAGAGGGTTTCCAGGTTCGGCTCGGGCCCTGCCAGCTCCAGCCGGGCCTTGAGCATGCCGGCCAGCTCGGAAGGGGGGCCCAAGAGCACCCCCAGCCTTTCGATGTCGTTGTTGGAAAAGGCGTTGAAGCGGTGCAACACGAAAGCCAGAGGCTTGGAGCGGTGCACCAAAAGCAGCTCCCCCAGGTTGGAGCGGCCATCGGCCCCCACGCCGCCGGAAACCCGAACACCCGGCGGCACGTTCTCCGGCCACCCCCGGCGTTGGGCCAGCTCCCGCCAAACCCTGGCAATCACCCCGTTCCAGCGGTGGCGGTCCAAGGCTTGCCGCAGGCGGGTGGCCATCAAAAGCCCCCGCTTCACCGGATCCGGCTCGGTCCCGGCCGAGCCGTTTTCCCATCCCATCCAAAAGCGGTCGTTGACCACCACCGCCCCGTGGACTTCCCTGATGCCCATGTCGTTGAGCGCCTTGGCCACCAGAAGCGCGTTTTCCACCTGGAAGTCCGGATCACCGGAGCCTTGAACCACCAAGTCACCCCGCACCCTCCCGCGCTGCCAGTCCACCCCGCCGCGGGCAAAAAAGCGGGTTTCCAGCGAAAGCTGAGGCCCCAGCTTTTCCAGAGCCCAGAGGCTGGTGGCCACCTTCACCACCGAGGCCGGGTTGATGGGTTCTTCCCCTCGCTGGCTGGAAATCACCGTCCCCTGGGCGTCCTCCACATGCCAGACCAGTTGCAGCGGCGGCCGCACAGGGCGCCGGCGACGATTGGGGGATGCTTCCGTAAGCGGTACGCACCAGAGGATAAGCAAAAGGGAAACCAGTATTCGCCGCCCCATGGCGCGGTATTGTACGCTTGCAGCGAGGGGACGTTTCAGGAGGTGCGCCGTGGATCGCGTTGATGAGTTTCAATCCCGCAGGGAAGAAGGCAACAGGGCCGTTTTGGACCTCGACCATCTGGGCATCAAGCGCTTTTACAACCTGGACACCAACACCTACCGCGACGGGGCTCTGCCAGCAAAGGTTAAAGAGCTTTTGGGGCTGGTGGCTTCGCTGGTGCTGCGCTGCAACGACTGCGTGGACTACCACCTCATCCAGTGCGCTAAGGCGGGGTGGCGAAAGGAGGAGCTGGTGGATGCCATGAACGTGGCGCTGGTGGTGGGTGGTTCCATCGTCATCCCTCACCTCCGACACGCTGCGCTAACGCTCAAAACCCTGGAGGAGCGCGGGGAGCTTGCTTCCTGAACGCCCCGGCAGCTTGAAGGGCGGGTTGTTCCATAGCTGGAGCTGAAGCAAGGTAAGGGGTTCAGTGAAAATCCCGGGAGTCACAGGCCGGGGTGGGAAGCACCAGCGGACGAGCGGCCAGGGCCCGCACGGTCAAAACGCCGTCCCGGCTCTGCACGACGCCATCCACCTCCAGAAGCGCCGAGGTGGTGATAGTTGCCCGTTCCTTGGTGAAGAGATCGGGGGCAAACACCACGTTCACGAAGCCGCTTTCGTCTTCCAGCGTGGCAAAGCACATCCCCTTGGCGGTGCTGGGGCGTTGCCGGACGATGACCACGCCGCCTACCTTAACCCTCTGCCCATGACGGCACCGGGCCACCTCACAAGCGGACAAAACCCCTCGCTTTTGCAGGGCGGAGCGAAACATGTGCAGGGGGTGACGGCCTACGGTTAAGCCCGTACCCTCAAAATCGGCCACGTACCGTTCCCGCAAGTCCATGTCCGGCAGCGGGCTGGGGCTTTTCCCCCACCCCATGGCCTGCTGCAACGGGCGACTACGGCCGTCAAAGGCGCTGACCTGCCAGAGCGCTGCCCGCCGGGTTTCCCCCAGGCTGGCACAGGCCCCAATGCTGGCCAGAACCTCCAGCTCCCGGCGGTTGAGCCCACCCCGCCGCAGGAGGTCTTCCACGCTGGCAAAAGGTTGTTTTTGCGCTTCCCGCGCCAGGTTTTCCGCTACCTCCCGCCGCAGTCCCTTCACGAACTTAAAGCCCAACCGCACCGCCAGCTTCCCCTGATCATCCCGCTCCAGGGTGCAAAGCCACTGGGAGCAGTTGACATCCACCGGCAACACCCGCACCCCATGCCGCCGGGCGTCCTGGACGATGGTGGCCGGGTGGTAAAAGCCCATGGGCCAGGCCGACAGCAGAGCACAGTAAAACGCCGCCGGATGGTGGGCCTTGAGGTAGGCCGAAGCGTAGGCAATGAGGGCAAAGGAAGCGGCGTGGGATTCGGGAAAGCCGTAAAGGGCAAAAGAGGTAATGCCCTGCACGATGTCGTCGGCGGCCTTGCCGGTAATGCCGCGAGCGGCCATCCCCTCCCGCAGCTGTCGCTCCAGCTTCTTCATGCGCTCCAGGGAGCGCTTGGCCCCCATGGCCCGGCGCAGCTCCTCCGCTTGACCCCCGGTGAAGCCCGCCGCCACCATGGCCACCCGCATGAGCTGCTCCTGAAACAGCGGCACACCCAGGGTACGCTCCAGGATGGGCTGGAGGTCGGGGTGGGGGTAGGTGACCGGTTCCCGGCCCAAGCGGCGGTTGAGGTACGGGTGCACCATCTTGCCCACGATGGGGCCCGGGCGAATGATGGCCACCTCCACCACCAAGTCGTAAAAGCGCCGGGGCTGCATGCGGGGCAGGGTGGCCATTTGCGCCCGGCTTTCCACTTGGAAAACCCCCACCGTATCGGCGCGGCACAGCATGTCGTACACCGCCGGGTCGTCCGCCGGCAGGTGGGCGTAGTCCACCTCCACCCCCTCGTGTTGGCGGATGAGGGGAACCGCCATTTCCAGCACCTGCATCATGCCCAAGCCCAAAAGGTCCACCTTGATGATCCCCAAATCCGCACAGTCGTCCTTGTCCCACTGGATCACCACCCGCCCGGGCATGGAAGCTGGCTCCAGCGGCACCACGTCGTCCAATCGTCCTGCCGCCAGCACCATGCCACCGGTGTGCTGCCCCAAGTGGCGGGGAAGCCCGGAAAGCCGCGCCACCAGCTCCACGAAGTGCTGGCCCCGCCTTTCCTCGGGATCCAACCCCACCGCCCGCATGTGCTGCGGCAGCTCTTCCCGGGGATCGCGCTCAAAGCCCCACCCCGAAAGCATGGCCGAAAGCTTTTCCAAGCGTTCGGGATCAAACCCCAGCACCTTTCCCGCTTCCCGCACCGCCGCCCGCGCCCGGTAACAAACCACCACTGCCGTCATCCCCGCCCCCCGCTCACCGTAGGTGCGGTACACGTGCTGGATGACCTTTTCCCGTTCGTCACCCGAGGGCAAGTCCAGGTCAATATCGGGCCATTCCCCCCGCTCTTCCGAAAGGAAGCGCTCGAACAGCAGGTCATAGGCAATGGGATCCACGTTGGTGATGGAAAGCGCGTAACACACGGCAGAGTTGGCAGCTGAACCGCGACCCTGCACCATGATTCCTTCTTTCTGGCAGAAACGCACGATGTCGTGCACTACCAAGAAGTAGCCGCTCAAGGACAGCTTTTCGATGAGCGCCAGCTCCCGCTCCAGCTGCGCCCGCACCCGGGGTGTGATCTGCCGGTACCTGGTTTTTGCCCCCTCCCACACCCGCGCCCGCAGCTCTTCGGCTTCGCTTCTCCCGGGGCCCACCTCCGCCCGGGGGAAGCGGTAGGGCAACTGGGAAAGGCGGAAGGTGCAGCGTTCGGCAACCTTCACGGTGTTGCTCACCGCTTCCGGCAGCTCAGAAAAAAGCGCGCTCATGGCTTGGGCACCCCGCAAAACCCTCGCCCGGTTGGGGGCCAGAAGCTTTCCAGCCTGATCCAAGGTGGTTTTTTCCTTAAGGCACGTAAAGCAATCCGCTACCATCCCGTCTTCCTCGCGAGCCAAAAGCGCGTTGGTCGTTGCCACCAGAGGCAGCCCAAACCGGCGGGCCAGCCGCACCACGGCGGCAATGGCCCTTTCCTCCCCCCGCACCAGCTGCCGGCAAACCTCCACCGCCAGGTTTTCCTTGCCAAAGCAAGCCACAAGCTGGGCAAGCAGGCTACCCGCTGCTTCCTCCCCACCCCGGCGCCAGGCCCGCAGCAAAGGCCCTTCCTCCCAACCGGTGAGGGCCAAAAGCCCGGCAGCGTGGTGCTGGACCTGCTCCCAGCTGACGGCCGCCTGTCCCTTGGGGCGGCCCAGCGCAGCCGTGGTGAGCAGCCGGCAAAGGTTGGACCAGCCTCTGGGATCCCTCACCAAAAGCGGCAAACGGGAGCCGTCCTCCAGCGGCACCTCAGCACCGGCCAGGGCTTCTACGCCCACCTCCCGGCAAGCCTTGGCAAAGCGCGGCAAGCCGTACACCCCACCGCGGTCCACCAGGGCCACCGCCGGCAAAGCAAGCTCCTGTGCCCTTTCGGCCAGGGTTTCGGGCTCACAGGCCCCTTCCAAAAAGGAAAAGGCCGAGTGAGCGTGGAGCTCGCAGTAAGGCAAAACCTTAGTCATAAACCCCGTCCACGTACCAGCGCTTTTCCTTGCGGTGGTAAAAAAGGCGCCAAACCGCCCCGTCCGCGGTGGCCACGTCGTAATCGTCCCGGTCAAAAGCGCCCTCTCCCCACCACTCCCCCTGCCACCGGTAAGGCCCCGCCCACGCCACCACCACGCCCCCGCTGCCGTTCACCCGCACCGCCACCGGTTTGCCTCCCACCACCGTCACCTGGGCCGGCTTTGGTGGCTGCCAGAGGCGCAGCACCGGAGGCTTTTCCGCTGGCAACGGGCTTTCTTTTTTCTTTTCCCAACTGAGCGCAAAGGGCACCAGCTTCCACGCGCTGGGGCGGTGGGAGTTGGCGAGCTGCGGTTGCCCCACCCGCTCCGGCCCCACGATGGCTGAAAGCCGCACCAACGCTGCCGCCAGCGAACCGGGGTGAGGGCGGGGTGGGCCAAAAAGCGAGCCCTGCACCGAGCGCACCACACCTCCCTGCGCTTCCACCACCACCCCCTCCACCGCTTCCCCCGGTGGGGCAGCTGCAAACATCAGGCGGGCTAAGGCCAACAGGGCCGGCACTTCGTCGGTGGGTGCCAGAAGCGGCAGGCGGTACTCCCGTTTTCCACCGCCTTCCAGCGCCAGTTCCACCCTCACCCGGGCAAACCCCTCCCCCCGCAACCGCAACCGCTCGGCCAGGCGGGAAAGGACCCCGTGCAGCACAAACAGGCACCCTTCCAGGGAGGGCACC
This sequence comes from Thermoanaerobaculum aquaticum, assembly GCF_000687145.1. Lineage (NCBI taxonomy): Bacteria > Pseudomonadati > Acidobacteriota > Thermoanaerobaculia > Thermoanaerobaculales > Thermoanaerobaculaceae > Thermoanaerobaculum > Thermoanaerobaculum aquaticum. Next base: position 38,573 of record NZ_JMFG01000018.1, on the reverse strand, counting down.
GCTTCCTCCAGCCACACCCCTTCCCTCAGCTCCTCGCCAGGGGGATCGGGAACAAAATCCTCCCCTTCGCCGCAGGCCAGGCGGTGGAGCCGCAGCCCTTCTTCTCCCAGCCTGGCCACCACCTCTTCTCGGGGCAGCTTGGCCAAAGCCCCGAACGTGCGCACACCCCAAAGCGCAAGCGTGTGCCCGCACCCGGCGGAAGGCTCCGCCAGTGTGACCGCCAGCGGCGCCAAAAACCCAGCTTCGGCCCCCTGGGGCACCACCACCACCTCACCGGTGCGGGCGGCCACCGTGGCCAGCTGGCCGCTGTTGCCAATGCCCACATGCGCTGCCAGCCCTACCCGGAAACAGCGGCGCCAGATCTCCAAAGCCAAGGCCTGCTCTTCGGCAAAGTGGCCCTCCAGGCCGTCCACCTTCAACCACACCAGACCCGGCTGGACCTGGCGCAAGTGAGGGGAAAAGCTCCCCGCCACCTCCACCAGGGCAGCGCTGGCGGCTGCCTGCACCTCCTTGGGCACCGTCCTCACCGCCACCCTCCCGTCCACCTGCCGGGCCTGGGCGGCGGTCATCCCCGCACTCACCCCTAAGGCTTGCGCCTCCGGACTGGCAGCCAGTACGGTGTCGCGGGGAGAGGGTCCTGCCGCCACCGCCACCGGCCGTTCCCGCAGCTCAGGAAAGCTGCGGATGAGCGCCGCCAGCGGAAAATCGGGCACCAGGAGGCTTGCGATTCGCATTTACCCTCCCGCCACCCACGCCACCCTCCGCCCCACCTGCTGCCCCTTTCCCCGCTCCACCTGGGCTTGCACCGTGAAACCGGCAAACCAAAAACCAGCCCCCTCCTCCTTCACAAATCGGGGCTTGCCCGGAGAAAACACCACCTGCACCCCTGCCCAGGTCCCCACCCACGGTTTGGGGGTGAGCACCAGCCCCACCACTCCAGCCCGCTCCACCGCCCGTGCCAAACGGAGCGGCAAGCGGGCCCGCTCCTCCTGGCGAAAGCCCCTGCCCTCCCGGGGTTCCTCCCCTCCCAGGTCCACCACCACCACCGTGAACCCCCCCGCCTCCAGCACCAGCTCCACCGCCCGCACCGCTTGCCCCGGTTCCCCAGCCTGGACCAGCAGCAGCTGCTCCAAGCGCACCCCCGCAGCCACCAGGGAAGCAGCATCGAACTGCCCCGAAGCATCCACCCACAGAGCCAGCTCATCGCGGGCCGTGGCCGCCGCCACGGTGGCTACCGCCAGGCTGGTTTTTCCCGAGCTTGCCGCCCCCACCAGCTCCGCCACCTTGCCCACCGGCCACCCTCCGGCCAGCAGGGCATCCATGGTTTCCTCCCCGGTGCTCAAGCGGGGACGGTGCTCCTCCTGGAAGCGCCAGCGCTGGGTAAGCTGGCGCCAGGAGGGGTCATCCCCAAGCGGCAGGAGGACGGGACGAGCGCTCATAACCACCCCCGATGGAACACCATCGTGGTCAACCCTAATGTAAGGCTGACCTCTATAGATGTCAACCACTATAGTTGACAAACTTCGAACCACACACGATATTGACCACTGTGGAGGTCAAATGACCACAGAACAGCTTTCCTGGCGACTCCGGCACCTGCGGAAGCTGGCGGGGCTCTCCCAAGAAGCCCTAGCCCGCCGCGCCGGGGTGTCCCGGAACTTCCTGGCGCAAATTGAAAGGGGCCAGTCGCTACCTACGGTTGCCGTGCTCCGCCGGCTCGCTTCGGCTTTGGGAACCACCGTGGCCCATCTCCTAGGGGAAGAGCCCCCCGCTGCCCCCTCCGCCGAAACCGTGCCCGTCCCCCTGGTGGCCGACCGCATTGCCGCTGGCCCACCGGCCTTCGTGAACGACCACGTGGAAGGCTACGAACCGCTCCCCGCAACCCTCTTGAAAACCCTCGGGGTGGAACCCTCCCGGGCGGTGTTGGTGCGGCTGGGCAAAGACCAGGACTCCATGGCCGACACCATCCCCCCGGGGGCCACGGTGCTTCTCGATCTCACGCCAGTGGAGCACATTACCCCTAAGCAAATCTACGCGGTTCGGGAGGAAGCCGGGGACAGCTTGGGCTGCACCATCAAGCGCTTGGTCCTGGACCCTTCCTCACGGGTTTTGATTTTGCTTTCCGACAACCCCGCCCACCTCCCCCGGGCCATTCGCCTGCGCCCAGGGCAGCCTTTGTCGGAGGTGGTTTTGGGGCGGGTGGTGTGGTGGATGCCAGGAAAGCACGGCCCCTAAACAGCAAGACCCTCGCGGATGAGGTCCAGAAGGCAGGAAGCGTAGGAATCCCAACTCCAGCGACGGCCCAGGAGCGTCGCACCCGTCGCCAGGCGCTCCCGTTTTTCCGGGTCCAGAAGCTGCTCCAGGGCCTTTGCCAGCCCCTCCACATCCGAAGGCTCCACCAAAAGCCCGTTGACTCCCTCCTCCACCACCTCTTCCAGCCCGCCGGTGCGGGTGGCCACCAGCGGCAAACCGTACGCCAGTGCTTGCGCCGCTACCGCTGAACCGGTGGCCCGGCGGTAGGGCAAAACCACCACATCGGCTGCCGAAAACCAGAGCTTGCTTTCCTCCTCGGGAACCCACTGGGGGTGAAACAGCAGCCTCTCCCGCCAAAAAGCATCGCCAAGGCGCGCCTCCAGCTCCCCGGCCTCACCCCAAAGCTCGCCCGCCACCGCCAGCGTCCATTTGCGGTCCTCGGGAAGCAAGCGGGCCGCATCCAAAAGCACGTCCAGCCCCTTGTAGGGCCGCACCAAACCGAAAAACAGGAAAACCACCGCGTCTTGCGCTATTCCCAGCTTCTCCCGCGCCTGATGCCTGGCCACCGGCGTCACCTGCGGTGGCGGCAGCGGATGAACACGCAGGGGCTTTTCGGGAAACCAGCGGGAAAGCTGCCAAGCCACGCTCTTGGCGTGGGTCAAAAACCCGCGAAAGCGGCCCAGCACCGCCCGGCTGGCCCAGCGACTCAAAGCCGCCCCGGAGTGGTCAAAGGGGTTGTGCACCACCCCAAAGACCGGCACCCCCTGTCGCACCAGGAACAGCTCCAGAGGCGCCCAGGCTGCGGTCCAGTGGGGCAGCACCAGCGCTTGTGGAGCAAGGTCCTTGATCGCCCGCCGCAAAAACCGCCAGGAAAGCGGATCAAACAGCGAAAAGCAGGCATTGGCCTGCGGTAGCCGCGGACACGCAGCCTCGTCGCGATCCTCTCCCCCGGGGTAAAGCCAGCGGGGGTACTGGCGGAACGGCACGCAGAAACCGGCTAAAGCGTTCTGATTGGCCAGCGCCTCGGCTAAGCTGGTGGTGGTGCGGGCAATGCCCCCGCGGAACGGCCATGATGGTCCCACCACCAGTACCTTCATCGGAGGGCAGCCTACCATGGAGCGCACAACCCAAAAGTGCGACGCGGGCAAAGCCCCTGAACGGAAATGTCGCGGCTTGCAACAAGAACGTTGGCTTCGTACCTTATTCCGCGCTAAGATGAGATGGCTTGCAGGAGGGCGCGGTGAGCGAGGAAGAAAAAGAGAAAAAGCCAGTCAAGGTCATTGATCGCCGATGGTTTACGCCTGATGGCGAGCTCCGGGAGGATTTGCCCCCGGCACCTCCCGCCAGCACCGAACCCACGGCAACCCCGCAGCAGCAAAGTGCACCGAAAACCCAAGAAGTGCCCAAGGAGGAACCGCAAAAAGGCCGGGGAGGCGTGCATCTCCCCAACCGCCTCTCGTTTTTTGACTTGGTGGATTTCTTCGCCCAGCAAGCCCTGGCGCTTCTGTCCGGGCAAATCCCCGGCCGCGGCCGTGATCCTGAGACCGCCAGGTACTTCATTGACCTCCTCGGAGTGGTTCAGGAAAAAACGGCGGCCCAGCTTACGCCCGAGGAAGCCAGGTACCTGGATGACGTGCTTTTCCAGCTCCGGGCCCTCTATGTCCAAGCAAACCGTTAAGCTTCTGGGCATTGGCTTGTTTTTCCTGGCCAGCCAGGCAGCGCTGGCAGCCCCCAGAAGCATGGTTCCGGCGGAAATCGAACAAGCCTGGTTTCGCCTTACGGGCACGCTGGATCCCCTCAACCCTTCCGCTCTCCGTGACCGCACCGACGAGCTGTTGCAGGTAGCCTCCCGCCTGGAGCTCAAGCGCTTGAGCCCTTATGCCCAGGCCCTGGTGCTGCGGTCTCGCACCTTGCCGCCCGAGAGGAAGGAAGTGGTTCTCCGGGAGGCCCTCCGTTTGGACCCGAAATCGCCGGAGGCCCTTTTCGCCCTGGCATCGTTGCAGCTGAAGAGCTTTTCCGTGGCTGGGATTTGGACCACCCTCAAGGCCTTTGCCGCGTACGGGGCCGATGGCCGCTTGGTGAATTTCCGACGGGGCGCTTTGCTGCTGTTGGGGGTCCTGGTTGTTGGGCTTTTGGGGGTGGTCTGGGGTCTGGCGTCGTTAGCTCGCGTATTCCCCCGGTTGTGGCACGACCTCATGGAGCTTGGCGGCGCCTGGAAGCTGGGTGCCAACGCCTGGGTGTTTTCCTGCTTCGTTGTGGGCCTTCCGCTGTTTTTGGCCCTGGATCCCTTATGGGTTTTGTTTTGGCTGTTCGCTTTGGCGTGGGCTTATTTTTCGGAAAGCGCCAAGGTGATTGGTGGCGTTCTTCTGGTATTCCTTGCCGCTTTTCCCACCCTTTTGGAAAGGGCCTCCCGCAACCTCACCCACCCCACCGATCCGGTAACCCGCGCTGCCTGGGCCTTGCAGGAACACCGTTACGACCCCCTGGCCCTGGTGGAGCTAGAGGAGGCCGCCGACCTCTTTGCCGACGATCCCCACTTTTACCGGCTTAAGGGCGATCTGGAGCGGCAATTCGGCCTTTACGAGGCCAGCCTGCTTACCTACCAGGAAGGGCTGCGGCATAGCCCCCAGGAGCCGGCGCTTTTGGCTGCCGCCGGCACCGTGCACTACCTTCAGGGCAACTACGGGGCGGCGGTGCAGCTCCTGAGCGAGGCCCGGGACCGGGGGTTCGATCCCGTGGTGGTGAACTTCAACCTTTCTTTAGCGTTCGCGCACCTTTACAACTTCCGGGACAGCGACGAAGCCATCGCCGCCGCCCGCAAGGCCTCGGAATCCCGCCTGCGCCAGCTCACCCGCGGCCGCGACAACCAAGTGATCCTGCAGAGTGTGTCGCTGGACGAGGCGGAGGGCATTCTTGCCCGCAAAGATCCGGTTTTGCTGCTCAATCGCGGCTTTTTGCCGCCGCCCCTGAGCCGCGAGCGCACGCTGCTTTCGCCGTTAACCCTGGCGCCGGTGGTGGCGCTGGTGCTGGCGCTCTTGCACTACCTGGTGCGTTCCCGCCGCACCGGCTTTGCCCTCGCGTGCACCAAGTGTGGCCGGACCTTCTGCTCCCGCTGCAAGCTGTCGCGGGAAAGCCAAACCTACTGCACGCAGTGCGTCAACATCTTCTTAAAGCGGGACATGGTGGCACCGGAGCTGCAAATTGCCAAGCACAGACAGCTCCGTCGGCGCCAGATTGTGCACCAAACCCTCCGCCGGTTTTTCGACTTCTTCCTGCCCGGATTTGGCCAGGCCTTTTACGGGCGACCGCTGGTCGGCGTGCTCCTCATGATCCCCGCGGCTTTCCTGCTCACGGCCTCCACCTTGTGGCTTCCCCACTTTGTGCAGCCGCTGGTGCTGCAAGCTGAGCTCTTGCCCATCAGGGTCTTTCTGGCCCTGCTGTGGCTTGCCCTTTTGGTTTTTGCCCAGCTGCAAAGGCACCCGGAGAGGTAGACGCCATGGCCCTGGAAGGAACGCTCCGCGACTTTTCCCTTGCCGATATCTTCCAGCTCATCGGCTTGCAGAGGAAAACCGGTGTCCTCACCCTTCGCTCCCAGGAAGACGTGGTCACCGTTTCCTTCCTGGACGGCAAAATCGTAGGTGCCGACTCCCTCAACAAGCGCTTGGAAGACCGCTTAGGGCAGGTCTTGCTCAAAAGCAAGGCTATTTCCCGAGAAGCGCTGGAACGGGCCTTAGCTGTCCAGCGAGAAACTTTGGAGCGCTTGGGCCACATCTTGCTGGCCCACGGCCTGTTAACCAAGGAAGAGCTGTCCCACGCCCTGCAGCAGCAAATCCTGCAAATCATTTACCGGACCTTCCGCTGGCAGGATGGTGACTACCACTTTGCCCAAGAAACCTCGGTGGATTACGACCAGGAGCTGGTTGTTCCCATGCCCATTGAAAGCATCCTCATGGAAGGGGCGAGGATGCTGGACGAATGGCCTATCATCGAAAAGAAGATTTCCGACCGTACCGCCGTTTACCTTCCCACCAAAGCTGCAGAAAAGGTGGAGGTTGCCCCCGAGGAGGACCTGGAAGAACTCATTGATTTCGAGTTTGAACAGGCTCCCCTGCCCGTGGAGGAAAAGCCAACCCAAGCGAGCATTCGCGTCACCCCGGTGGAGCACCACGTGTTGCAGCTCCTCAACGGCATCCACACCGTGGACGATGTGGTGCGGCTTTCCATGTACGGGGAGTTCGAAACCTGTAAGGCCCTTTACACGCTTCTCAACCGCGGGCTGGTGCGCAAGGCTTCCCGCGCCGAGTTGGCGCAAGCCCAGGCCACCCTGGCGGAGCAAGAGCTGCCGGTGGTGGTGGAGCGGGTGGGAATCCCGTGGCTTGCGGCGGTGCTCGCACCTCTGTTGGCGGCTTCCCTCTTCTTGGCCACCAAAAACCCCGTGAACTGCCTCTTGGGCCCTGCCCCAACGCCCCTTCCGCACCTGCAGGAAGCGGCCTCCTTTGTCCGTCTCTGGGGCCTTGCCCAAATCCTTCACGGCGTTTCCCAACTCACCGGCTCCTACCCCGACTCCCTTTCCGAGCTCACCCAACAGGGCTACCTCACATCCGATCAGCTCCACGATCCCTGGCGACAGCCTTACCGCTACGTGCTTCGGGAGCGGTCGTTGCTGTTGGCCGGCGATGGACCGCAACGCCGGCCCAGCCCCAACTTGGTGATCGTGCAGAGCCTACCCTCAGGCCCCGAGGGTGCGGAGGGGGTCAAGGGGGTGGAGCTGGCCAGTCCTTGACAATCCTTCGCTCAGGTCTTATATTATGGCTGGTCGTATGACCTGAGGAGGGTTTAGTCAATGTCCAAGATCATCGGAATCGATTTGGGAACCACAAACTCCGTGGTAGCCGTAATGGAGGGCGGCAAGCCCGTGGTGATCCCAAACCAGGAGGGCAGCCGCACCACGCCTTCGGTGGTGGCGTTCGCCAAGAACGGTGAGCGCCTGGTGGGCCAGGTGGCCAAGCGCCAGGCGATCACCAACCCCGAGCGCACCATTTACTCCATCAAGCGCTTCATGGGGCGTCGCTATGACGAGGTGCTTGGCGAAATCAAGATGGTGCCCTACAAGGTGGTGCGCGGGGAAAACGACACCGCGCGCGTGGAGGTGGAAGGCAAGGTCTATTCCCCGCCGGAAATCTCGGCCATGATCCTGCAGAAGCTGAAGGCCGCCGCCGAGGACTACCTGGGTGAAAAGGTGGAAAAGGCGGTCATTACCGTCCCCGCGTACTTCAACGACGCGCAACGCCAGGCCACCAAGGATGCCGGCCAGATTGCCGGCCTGGAGGTGGTGCGCCTGGTTAACGAGCCCACCGCCGCAGCCCTGGCTTACGGCTTGGACAAGAAGAAGAACGAAATCATCGCGGTTTACGACTTCGGGGGCGGTACCTTCGACATCTCCATCCTGGAGGTAGGCGAAGGCGTGGTGGAGGTGAAGTCCACCAACGGCGACACCCACCTGGGTGGGGATGACATTGACCAGCGGCTCATCGAATGGCTCATCGAGGAGTTCAAGAAGGACCAGGGGATTGACCTCTCCAAGGACCGCATGGCGCTGCAACGGCTCAAGGAAGCTGCGGAAAAAGCCAAGTGCGAGCTTTCCTCGGTGCAGGAAACGGAAATCAACCTGCCGTTCATTACCGCTGACGCTTCCGGTCCCAAGCACCTGAACATCCGCCTCACCCGCGCCAAGTTCGAGCAGCTGGTGGAAGACATCATCATGCGCACCATTGGGCCATGCCGCCAGGCTTTGAAGGACGCCGGCCTCGAGCCCAAAGACGTGGACGAGGTGGTGCTGGTGGGTGGCTCCACCCGCATTCCGCGGGTGCAACAGCTGGTGGCCGAGTTCTTCGGCAAGGAGCCCCACAAGGGCGTGAACCCCGACGAGGTGGTGGCGGTAGGGGCCGCGGTGCAAGCCGGCGTGCTCCAGGGCGAAGTCCGCGACCTCTTGCTTTTGGACGTGACGCCGCTTTCCCTGGGGGTGGAGACCCTGGGCGGTGTGGTGGACGTGGTCATCCCCCGCAACACCACAATTCCCACCCGCAAGTCCAAGATTTACTCCACCGCCGAGGACAACCAAACCCAAGTGGAAATCCACGTGCTGCAGGGGGAGCGGCCCATGGCCCGGGACAACCGCACCTTGGGTCGGTTCCACCTGGTGGGCATTCCTCCGGCACCCCGCGGCATCCCGCAAATTGAGGTGACCTTCGACATTGACGCCAACGGCATCCTCCACGTGTCGGCCAAGGACCTGGGTACCGGCAAGGAGCAGAAGATCCAAATCACCGCGTCCTCCGGGCTTTCCGAGGAGGAAATCCAAAGGATGGTGCGGGAGGCCGAACAGCACGCCGAGGAGGACCGCCGGCGGCGGGAGGAAGCCGAGCTGCGGAACCGCCTGGACAGCCTGGTCTACTCCACCGAGAAGCTGGTTTCCGAAAACAAGGAGAAACTGCCTTCAGCGCAGGTCACCGAAACCGAAGAGGCGCTCAAGGAAGCCAAGCGGGCCCTGGAGGAAGGTCGCAAGGAGGTCATGGAAAAGGCTCACGAACGGCTGACCCGGGCCTCGCACCGTCTTGCCGAGGAGATCTACCGTCACGCCGGGGCCGCGGCCTCCCAGACCGCGCAAGCCACCACCCCGCCACCCACTGAAGGTGAGGTCGTGGACGCCGAATACGTGGACGTGGACACCAAGGGTCCCAACTAAAATGGGAGAGACGCCATGAGGGAGCTAGACTGGCACGTTTTCCGCGAGCTGGAAAGCCTTTCCGAGAGGATGCAGGCCCTGCTGGAATCGGCCTTTCTAGCTCCCTCGCGCTTGACCTCCGGTGCCGTTACCTTCCCACCGGTGGATGTGTACGAAACCGACAGCGAAGTCGTGGTGGAAGCGGAGCTGCCCGGCGTGGCTGCCCAGGACGTGCACGTGGAGCTGGAAGGCGAAAGGCTCGTGATCTTTGGCGTCATGGGATCTGACAGCGGCGACACAGAAGAAACGCTGCTGCGCATGGAACGGCCCCGCGGCCGTTTTCACCGGGTGGTTCCGCTCCCCTCGCCGGTGGTGCCCCCGTTTGAGGCAACCCTATCCCGGGGCGTGCTTGCGGTTCGCCTGCCCAAGCCCAGAGGCTCCGCCCGGAGCATCCACATTGCTCGGGAGGCCACATGAGCGCCAAAGCTCCCCGTCGCTACCACATGATCTCGTGGGTGGCCAAGCGCTACAACATCCACCCGCAAACGCTGCGCCTTTACGAAAGGGAAGGCCTCATTCGCCCAGCCCGCAGCGAGGGCAACACCCGTCTTTACGATGAAGCCACCTGCGAGCGCCTGGAGTTCATCCTCACCCTCACCCGCGACATGGGAGTAAACTTGGCAGGAGTCGAGGTTATCTTGAGGATGAAGGACCAAATTGACGCCCTCCAGGCGGAGGTGAGCCGACTAGCCGAAGCGCTGGAGCGGGAGCTGGCCAAGAAAGGCGGGGTGGCGCGGGAGCACGCCCTGGTGCCCCGCCCTTACCACGGCTTGGTCCGTAGCGAGGACGAATGACCCACGATGAGCACCGCTACGACCCTGAGGCGGCGCTGTTGCGGCGCTACCTTCAGGAAATTGGCCGCTTCCGGCAATTGACACCGGAAGAGGAACGGGAGCTGGCCGAGCGCATTCAAAAGGGCGACGCCGAAGCCCTCCGCCAGCTGGTGGAAGCTAACTTGCGGTTTGTGGTGGCCTACGCCAAGCGCTTCCGGCACTCGCGTATTAGCCTTTTGGACCTCATCAACGAGGGCAACATTGGCCTCATTCAAGCAGCCAAAAAGTTCGACCCCAAAAAGAACGTGAAGTTCATCACCTACGCCGTGTGGTGGATCCGCCAGGCCATCCTCCACGCCCTTTCCGAGCACGGGGTGAGCTTCCGCCTGCCCCAGAAGCAGGCCAACGTGCTGTACCGCCTGGAGCGCTCCCGCCAGGCCTTAGGTCGCGAGCTGGAGCGGGCTCCCACCGAGGAGGAGCTGGCGGAAGAGATGAGCTTGCCGGTGGAAGAGGTGCGCACGCTTTTGGCTTCCAACCAGAACTTCCTCTCCCTCAACGAGCCGGTGGGCGAGGAAGAGGAAGCCGAGTTCGGGGACCTATTGGAGCAGTACGTGATCCCCGACGCCGACGAAGAGCTCCTGCGCCAATCCTTTCAGGAAACCCTGAAAGAGGCCCTGGAGGAGCTCAGCGACAAGGAGCGGCAGATCCTCTCCCTGCGCTTTGGCCTGGAGGACGACCAGCCCCGCACCTTGCGGGAAATAGGTGAGATGCTGGGGATCTCCCGGGAGCGCGTGCGGCAAATTGAAAACCTCGCATTAGCCAAGCTCCGGCGCTCCAGCAAGGCCCGGGCCCTCGCCTCCTACCTCAACTGAAGGCACCCTTGCTTTTCCGGTGACCTTGTTCTATATTTCACAAGTATGGGGACACCAGAACTTCACCAGGTGGCGGTCATCGGCGGCGGGATCATGGGGCGGTCCATTGCCACCAAGGTCTCGCAAGCCGGCCTTTCCGTTTTGCTTAAAGAAATCAACCCAGAGAGGGCCGAGGTAGTGCGGAAGATGCTGGACGAGGCCCTCCAGCACCAGGTGGAACGCTGGACCCTTACCGGTGCTGAAAAGCGGGCCATCTTAAGCCGCATTACCTTCACCGCCAGCTACGACGGCATTGACGCCTGCCAGCTGGCCATCGAGACCATCCACGAGGACTTTCAGGACAAGAAAAACCTCCTCTCCGAGCTGGACCAGCTCCTCGCTCCCCATGTCCCCATCGTGGTGAACACCTCCACGCTTTCCATTACCGAGCTGGCTTCCGGGCTCAAGTACCCGGAACGGGTGCTGGGCATGCACTTCCTTTACCCGGTGCCCACCACCCGCGTGGTGGAGGTGGTGCGCGGGCAAGTGACGTCCAACGAGGCTTTTGAGGTAGCCAGGCACTTCGCCCGAGTGCTGGGGAAGGTGCCCATCGAGGTGTTCGAATCCCCGGGTTTTGTGACCACCCGCATCGTGCTGGCCCTGGTCAACGAAGCCATGTACGTGGTCATGGAAGGGGTGGCTTCCGCTGCCGAGGTGGATTTGGCCATGAAGCTGGGTTACGACTTCCGCATGGGGCCGCTGGAGTGGGCGGACCGCGTGGGCCTGCACAAGATCCTCAACTGGCTCCAGCACCTGTTTGAGGAAACCGGGGATCCCAAGTTTCGCCCCTGTCCCCTGTTGCGCAAGCTGGTACGGGCCGGGCACACCGGGGCGCGGGCGGGCAAGGGCTTTTTCAGCTACGACGAAAACCGCAACCGCACCGACCGCTTGCCCGATGACGTGCCCCAGCTCGCGTGATTTTTTTGGCTTGGGAAATTGCGGCAAACTGCTAGCAAAGAGGTGAGCTCATGAAAATCCTGGTTCTCAACTGCGGGTCATCCTCCGTGAAGTTTCAGGTCATCGAGACCTCCCTGGAGGCCATCGAACACAACACCGACCAGACCCTGGCTCGCGGTGCGGTGGAAAAGATTGGCCTGCCCGATTCGCGGTTGGTTTTGCAGGTAGCTGACCGCAAGCCTTATCAGGAAATCTGCGAAATCCTGGAACATCGGGCAGCGGTGGAAAAGGTGCTTAAGGTCCTGGTTCACCCCGAGCACGGGGTGCTCACCGACATCTCGCAAATTGAAGCCGTAGGCCACCGGGTGGTGCATGGGGGCGAGAAGTTTGCCTCTTCGGTGCTGGTAACCGACGAAGTGGAGGCCATGATCGAGGAGTGCGTGGTTCTGGCGCCGCTCCACAACCCCCACAACCTCCGGGGCCTGCGGGCCGCCCGGGCGCTTTTGCCCAACGTCCCCCACGTGGCGGTCTTTGACACCGCGTACCACCAGTCCATGCCGTCCCGAGCCTTCATTTACGGCCTTCCCTACGAGCTTTACACCCGCCACGGCATCCGCCGCTACGGGTTCCACGGCACCTCCCACCGCTACGTGGCCATCCGCACCGCAGCGCTGTTGGGCAAGCCGCTGGAAACCCTCAAGATCGTTACCTGCCATTTGGGTAACGGCTGCTCCATGGCGGCCATTGACCGCGGCCGCTCCATTGACACCAGCATGGGGTTTACACCCCTGGAGGGCTTACTTATGGGCACCCGCTGTGGCGATTTGGATCCCGCCATCCTGCCCTGGGTGCAAGCGGTGGAGGAGCTTTCCCTTTCGCAGCTCAACGCCATGCTCAACAAGCACTCGGGGCTTTACGGCATTTCCGGCGTTTCCTCGGACATGCGGGAGGTGCTGGCCGCCGCCGAAGCCGGCAACCGCCGGGCGCAGTTAGCAGTGGAAATCTTCTGCTACCGCATCCGCAAGTACATCGGCGCTTACGCCGCTGCCCTTGGGGGTCTGGACGCCGTGACCTTCACCGGCGGCATTGGCGAAAACGCCCCGGCCATTCGTGCCCAGTCCCTGCAAGGGCTGGAGTTTCTGGGCATCAAGCTGGACCCCACGGCCAACATGGCGGTCAAACCACAGACCCCCAGCCTCATCTCGCAAAAGGAAAGCCCGGTGGCGGTGGCGGTAATCCCCACCAACGAAGAGCGCGTGATTGCCAGGGACACCGTCCGGGTGCTGGCTGGTGTGATGCCCAGCTTTGCCGTTCCCGGCAACGAAGCGCCCAGGTAGCGCTTCAAAAGCTTTTCCGTCGCTTGCGCCGAACCCGAAGGGGCTCCTGGGGCAGCGGTGTGACTCCGAGGCGGTAGTCCATCTCTTCGCCCGCGGAAAACCTGGGCTCACCTTTATTCGTGGCTTCCCATCCCTCCAGCTTGCGCCAAAACTCCCCAACCGAAACCACCTCCGCCCCCAAACTGCGGGCCTTGCTCGCCAAAGCCTGGTCCGAGCTCACCAGCCGCCACCCCCGGCCACCCTGCTGCAACAGGGCCAGGATGGCGGAATCGGCGTGCGGCACGTACCGCACCTCCACCGCCCCCAGGTGCTCCACAGCGGGTGTGCCCGGCGGTGGGGCTCCATCGAAGAAGAGCACGACCTTGAGTTTTTCCCGGTGGGCCAGGGCCAGAACCGCTCGCCGGGTAGCCTCACGGGCGGTACCCCCCGCCACGTTGTTCCCGTCCACCACCCAGGGCATGGCCTATTTCATTTGCCGCCGAAGCTCCAGAGCCTCAGCGTTCTTGGGATCGTACTCCAGGACCTTCTCCACGCAGGCCAGGGCCCTTTGAACCTGCCGGCGCTTGAACCAGAAACGCGCCAGCTCCAGCCACGCGGGGGTCAGCTGGGGGTCCAGGGACACCGCCATTCGCAGGTGCGAAAGGGCCCTCTGGCCCCACATGGGGTTACGCAGCTCCACCCGCGCTAAAAGCAGCAGGGTGTCGGCTTCGGGGGCAAAGCGGGCAGCCTGTTCTAAAAGCGGCAACGCCCCGCCGTAGTCTCCCGCTTTCAGCAACAGGTCCGCTTGCTTTTTGCTGGCCCGCGCCAGCTCCAGCTGCGCCTTCCGCCGTCGCTCTTCTTCTTGAAAGTCCTCGTGCCCGGCTTCCGCCTGCCTGAGGAACTGATCGTAGCGGGCCCGTCTTTCGGGTTCGGAGAGGGTATCGTAGGCATCTTTGACCGCGTTGAAGATTCGCGCCAGCTCCGAGCGGAGGGTGCGCAGGTGCGGCTCCGAGGCACGATCGGGGTGGAACATGCGGGCCAGCTCCCGGTACCGCTCGTGAATTTGATCCTGGGTAGCTCCCGGTGACAGACCCAGCCGTCGGTAGTAGTGCTGGCGCTCGATTTCACTGGCCAGCTTCAACACCCGCTGGTGCTCGGCTGCCTGGTGGGGCTCAAACGCCACGGTTTCATCCACCCGCACCTCAGGCTCTTCCTGCGTGAGCGTCAGGCGCACGGGGGCTTGCGGCGGGGCATCGGCAAGCTCCACGAGCCCCGCGGTAATCAAACCGGCCAAAGCCTTGACGAAGTCCTCCTCGGAAAAGGGCACCAGACGGCGGAGCTGGTCGGTGGTGGTGCGACCGTTGACCCGCGAAAGCAGGAACGCCTCGCTGGCCGACAGGTGCACCTTTTGCTCCCGCAACAGCACGTCGCTCTGGGCGCAAACAAACGCTTTGGGGTTGATGAGCTTTTGAAGGATCTCGCCATCGGGAAGGCGGCGGATGGCTCGCAGCAGGAGGTCCCCCATGGTTACGTCCAACACGCAGGTACGTGGATCCCCCTTTTCCCCAGGTTTAAACTCGAAGCTCACCGGAGCCGGAAGCAGCCTGCTCAAAATCAACGCCGCCCGCTCCACCAGCTCCTCGTGCAGCTGCTCCGCCTCCACCACCCCCTGGCGCAACAGCAAATCGCCAAAAAGCTCGCCGTTTTCTTGGCGGAGCAAGGTGAGAGCCAGCTGTTCACGTTCTAAAAGGCCGCGGTCCACCAACCACTGGCCGAGCTTTTCTTCCTCCACCTCGCTTTCCACCGCCCGCACCTGCCCAGCCTCCAGCCAAAAACAGCGAACCCCCTGCTGGTTTCTCAGCTCCAGACGGCCGCTGGCTAAGCCCTGGTAAAGGCGGCGCAAAAGCCCCGCGACCTCGCCGGCCCCCAGTTGGCCCGTGGAAACACCCAACCGCTCCATTTGTTGTAAGTCTATACCACCCACCCCCGCCAATCAACGGGAGTTGTCGGTCACAAGCACAGCGTGGGGTTGAAAACCCTTTTGCAGATAGCTCTCAGGCACGGCGGACAGAGCGGCCTCCGCCTGCTCCCGGCTGGCAAAGGCCCCCCAAACCAACCGGTAGCAAGGCTGACTGGCATCGCCAAACGGGACCACCCGCAGCTTTTCCTTATCCCTGGCCTGCAAGCGGTAAAGCTGCTCCAATTCTGCGGGCTGACAAGCCCCACCCACGGCAATGCTCCACGGCCCCTGGGTGGATTTTGGTCCGGGCTGGAGGAAAGGCCGGGAGAGGTATAACCCCGCGGCCACCACCAGCACCGCCGGAAAAATCCACCACCAGCGGCGCTTGCGCCGGGGCGGAGGTTCGGGTTCGGTGGTGTCCAGCTGGGTCTTCTCCAAAGCAAGCTCCTCCGCTTCCACCAGCCCGGCACCCACGGTGGCCCCCAAGAAGCGGTAGACCATGTCTTTGCCGTAAGGAGAAGGCTCGGCAATGGCCTCCGCGCTCCGCATGTCGTTTACCTTGGCCAGGATGGCCAGCGCCTCCTCGGGCAGGCCCAGCTCACCCACCCACCGGCTGAAGCCCGGAAGCCGCTTCAAAACCGCCGAGGGATCGGGCAAAAACACCGGCATCAGTCCTTCCCCGCCCTCCCTGAGCACCAGCTCGTAAACCACGTGGGGGTAGGAAACCACAAAGCCGCTGGCCGGCCGCGGATCCCCGGGGAAGAGCTCCAGGGTGGCCTGGGGATCGGCAAAAAAGGCCTTGAGCTGGCTCGTCAAGGCACGCTTCAACACCGCTGCCGCTTCCTCCGGGGTCACCAGCTTCTGGCTCACCGCGGCGCGGGCTTCGGCAAACCAATCGCCTTCCGGAGGCAAACCGAAAGCCGCCGCCAGAATCTCCCCGTCGTTGCCCTCCACGGAGGTAATAGCCCCGGCATCCACATGCAGGACCAGCCTTTGCTCGCCAAAGCGCAGCACCGCTGAGCCGCGTCCCAGCTTCCCAACCCACGAAGACAGGCGCAAAGCCGCCGAGTTGCGTACCATCAGCGCAAGGCTACCCTGTCTTCCGCCGCTAAGTCAAAGGGTCTCCGGCCGCAACGGGCCGAAGGTGAAGGCCAAGAGGCCTTTCTCACAGTCCGCCCGCTACCGGGAGTTCCGACTCTGTGCCCAAGGCGGTACAAAAAACCCGGGGCCCAGGTGGGCCCCGGGTTGCTCGGTTGTGGCAAAGCTACTGCGCATCAGCAGCCGGAAAAACCCGGTGCTGAGCCCTCAGCGGTCGTAGTGGAGCTCAATGAACTCGTAAACGTACTCTCCGCTGCCCGCCGGGTCGGCAAATTCGTTGATCACCAGGCCCTTGCCGCACCCCGGGCCGGCGCCGGTGCCGGGGGTAGCCCAGCTCGCCGAGCTGATGGTCCAGGATGTGCTCTTACCCGCTGCCAGACAGGGGTCCTTGCGTTGTACGGTGTACCCGCCACCGGTGGGCATTTTGACGGTGCGACCGTCCAGCCTATTCCCTGCGGCGTCGTAAAGCGTGAACTGCTCGTCACCGTTCATCACCGGGAAAGCCCCGCCGGCGTTGATGAACGTCACGTTGGAGGGAAGCGTCACCCCCCAGAAGGCTTCAAACGCCGCCTTGCTAGCGTTGCGGGCAATGACCAGGTAGCCACCGTCGGCAATGCGGGTACCGGCGGGGATGGTGTAGGTGAAGCTGGCGTTGATCTGAACCAGACGGTAGTTGGAAACGTCCAGACCGCAGGCGTTGTTGACGGTGACCGAAACCGGCGAGGCGGTACCGACGTTAGCGGCGCAGGAAGCATCGGTGGCCCGGGCAGCAATAGTGTGGGTGCCGGAAGGAGCGGCACTGCTGGCCCAGGTCAACTCCCAGTAACCGGTGGCGGTGTTGAAGCTGGCCGGGGTCCAGGCCCCGCCGTCCACCTGCACCTCCACGCCAGCAACCCCCGAGGCATCGCTGGCGCTCACCTTGATGACCGTGTCCTGGCAAGAAATAACCGACCCCGCTGCCGGAGCCACGATGCTCACCAAAGGCGCAGTGGTATCCGCAGGAGCAATGGTCACCTGCACCGACGCCGAGTTGGTGGTGTGAGCGGGGGAGGAAGCGTCTGTGGCCCGAGCCTGCAAGGTGGCGGCACCGCTGCAGGCGGTATCGCCGGTGTTCCAGGCGAGCTCGTAGTAGCCGCTGGCCGGGTTGTAGCTGGCCTGGCTCCAGGGGCCACCGTTAATGGAAAGCTCCACCCGGGAAAGCCCACAGGTGGCGTCGCTGGCTTGCATCCGGACGGTCACGGTGCCGGAAACGGTGGCTCCGCTGGAAGGCGAAACCACGGCCACCGTGGGGTTGTCGCTGTCGCTGCAGGCGGCCCCAAAGGTAATCCACATGGGGGAGGACCACAGGTCGTGGCCGTCGGCCTGCACCGCATGGACGAAGTAGTAGTAGGTGCCGCTGGTAAAGCTTTCGGTGACCGTGAAGCTGTCCTGGTTGCTCCAGGTGAGGTAGGGAGCGGTGAGCGTTCCTGCACCCACCTGACCCCGCCACAGCTCAATGCGGGAAAGCGTTTCCCCCGCGGGGTCGTACACGGCCGCCCGCAGGGTTACCGAGCTGCCCACGGAAAAGATGTCGCCCATGATGTGCGCCCCATCGCCGGTGGCAAAGACCAGCTGGGCGTTGGGGTCTTCGGTGGCAAAGAAATGCCGCTGTTTATGGGCCAAAAGCAGCGCTTGCTTGGTAAGCACCGGCGTGGTTTGGTTGGGCAGCAAGTAAACGGTGCGGTTGGGAAGCGCGATGCCGTAGTTGTTGCAGTGGGCGTCGTGATCGGCGGTGGGGCCCAGGTGGAACCCTTTGTTTAAGGCCTCCCGCCAGCGTGGGGTGTAATCGGTGGTGGCCACGTTGGCATCGGAGCAGGTGGTGGAGGTGGTAAAGGCAAGCCCCGAACGCACCGCAATACCTTGAATCGCAGCGTCGGCGTTGGCATCGAAGGCGTAGTTATCGAAGTTTCCCGTACCTGGATGGCAAAAGATGCCCAGCGGTCCCACCGGCGAGGGGTTTTCCACCGAGCGCTGGTAAAGCGTGAGGTAGCCATAGCGCTTGGGCGTGAAAACGTCAAAGTAGCAGTCGGTTCCCGGGGTACATTCGGGGTTCGGCCCGTTGCAGTTGCTGCAGCTCTCCCAGCCAAAGAGCACCGGCGTTTCCAAAAGCGTCACGTGCCCCTGATCGCTGTTGGTGGTTACGCCCCATTCCATGCCGTAAAGGGCCACAAAGGTGCCGTCCACGGTGGCTGCCGCAGCCGCCGCCCGCCCGTCTTGGTAACGTTGCTTTACCTTGGCTTCGGTCACCGGCGGGTTGTTGGTCGCCACGGAATCATTGATGAGGTGGTTGTGCTCGTTCACCACCCAGTAATCCAGACCCGCCGAGTAGCGAGCAAAATCGAAGACCGCCGCGGGGTTAAAGGTGCCGCTTCCGTAGGCGTTACCCGAGGAGCAGTTGGTGGTGGGCTGTCCGCCATCGGAAAAGTTGGAGTGGCTGTGGGTGGAACCGTAGTAAAAGTTGTAAGGAAAACCCGCTTCCAGCGGGACGTTTTGCTGCACCTCGCAGCTTGTGGCCAGCGCGCTCACGCGAATTTGCTGCGCCACGGTGTCGGGGAGCGTGTAGTTCACCACCACCTCATCGGTGGAGGCCATGGCTTCCTCCACCATGGGCGCTGAGGCTAGCTCTTCCAACTTTTCAAACCGCTTGCCGTGGGAGTCGGCCAGGAAATAGGCGCGAAACGTGTAGGTGTAAATGCCTTCCGGCACGATCCTGCCGTGCTGGTCCTTGCCGTCCCACAAGAACTCCGCCAGTACCTGCCCGCTTTCCTCCAGCCGGCCCGCCCCTTCCGCTTCCCGCACGATGCTGCCTTCAGGGGAGCGAATCTCCAGCTTCCACCTCACATCACCCCGCTCCCCTAAAGCGGCCGCCCGCTGGTAGGAAAGCACCGAGTACAGTCGAACGGTTCCTAAAGGTCCGGGAGCATAGGGAGAGAACTGGTAGGCGCTGGCCCCCACAAAGGCAATGAAGTTGGCATCGCAGTCGTCGTACTCGGCGGCTGCGGCTTGCCAACTGCCAAGGGCCACCGCAAAAAGTAAGATAAGCAAAACCCTCCAACCAATTGGTCTGCGCATCACGTCTCCTCCTCCTGCCCAAGAACACCAGGGCTTTTTGAAATTTCTTTGAAGAGAGAAAGCCCGGCACCCGCTTCCTTCCGGTACCTGGGCCGCAACACGGTGGGCACGGAGAATAATAGCCAAAAAACCCACCCCGCTGCAACTCCAGCGGCTGCCCGAGATGTTCAAAGAAACGCAAGAAAACCACAGAAAAACCGAATTATTTTTTGCTTGGAGAAACACGTGCCCGACTTTTTGCGAACTGGGTTTCACCCCTTTCAGGTGGTCGCCCGGTTCTAAGCGCAGAATCCCGGGTCTTTTACGCCTTCTCTCGGGAAACCGCAGCCTTCACCGCTTTGGCGAGCTTGCGGCCCACCACCGTTGCCAGCTCCTGCTCGGAGGCCGCTCGGATCCCGTCCACGGAACCAAAAGCGGCCAGCAGCTTCCTGGCCCGAGTTGGACCCACCCCGGGAACCGCCAAAAGCTGCGTAGCCAACCGCCTGGCCCGCCGACGCCGGCGGTGCCTGGTGATGGCAAAGCGGTGGGCTTCGTCGCGGATTTTCTGCAGCAGCAAACGCACCGGGTGGTTGTTGGGGAGACGAAGCGGCGGCTGGCCGGGGTCCTGGTAGATTTCCTCAAAGCGCTTGGCCAGGGACACCACCGGCAGCTGGCAGCCCACCTTCGCCAAGGCCTGGCGGGCGGCGGCCAGCTGCGTGGGCCCGCCGTCAATGAGCACTAGATCCGGAAGGGCCTTGCCTTCCGCCAGCAGCCGGCGAAAGCGGCGCCCCACCGCTTCCGCAATGGCTGCGGGATCGTCCCCGGGTTTGGCGGTTTTGACGTTAAAGCTGCGGTACTCCCGCTTGGCCAGCTTGCCCTTCTCCCACACCACCACCGACACCACCGCTGCTTCCCCACCGGTGTGGGAAACGTCGAAGCATTCAATCCGCAAAACCGGATTTGGCAAGTGGAAGAGGCTTTGCACTTCCGCCCCCAGCCTCTCCCCTTCCCGGGCTGGGTGGCGGAACCGCAAGCGGAAGGACTCCCCGGCGTTTTCCTGGGCCAGCTCCAGGAGCTTGCGCTTTTCACCGCGCTTGGGGACCAGAACCTCCACGCCCCTGCCCGCTTTCGCCGCCAAAAATCCCTGCAGCGCCTCGGGTTCGTCCACGGCAAAAGGCAAAATTACCTGCTCCGGCACGGCCGGGTTGGCCTCGTAAAACTGCGGCACAAACTCGGACAGGAAAGCCCCGTCCGCCGGCACCTCCGCCCCCTCGAAGTGGTATTCCCGCTTGTCGCAAAGCTTGCCCTGGCGGTACACCAAAACCACCGTGGTGACATCGCGCCCGTCGCCTTCCACGCCGAAAACATCAAAGGAACCTTTGCCCGGAAGCTCCGCCACCTGGCCTTCCGCAAGCGCCTTCACGGCCCTTTCCAGGTCCCGGTAGCGGGCCGCCCTTTCGAACTCTTCCCGTTCCGCCGCTTCCCACATGCGCTGCTGGAGCACCTTCCCCAGCTTCCCGGTCTTGCCCGAAAGCAGCATGCGCACTTCCCTCACGGCGTCCAGATAAGCTTCCCTGGTGGTGAGACCGGCCACGCAGGGCCCCAGACAGGCGCCCATGGAAAAGTAAAGGCAAGGGCGGGGCAAGGTGCCCTCGGGTTTTAAATCCCAGTGGCAGGTGCGCACCTGGCTGTACATGCGGATGAGGTCCATGAGGCGCGCAGCGGTGCCGTGGCCCAGGAAGGGGCCAAAGTACTCGTTCCCGTCGGCCTCCACCTTCCTCACCAACAGCGCCCGGGGCCAGTATTCTGAGGTGGTGAGCTTGATGTACGGGTAGGTCTTGTCATCCCGCAGCAGGATGTTGTAGCGGGGGCGGTGCTGTTTGATGAGCTGGTTTTCCAGGATGAGCGCTTCCACTTCCGTGCGCGTCACCACAAACTGGAGGTCCCGGGCCCGGGCCAGCATCTGCGCGGTTTTCACCGGCTGCTCCCGGCCAAAGTAGGAAAGCACCCGCCGGCGGAGATCCTTAGCTTTGCCCACGTACAGCACCCTGCCGCGGCCGTCGGAAAACAGGTACACGCCCGGCTGCTCCGGGGCCTGGCTGGCCAACTCCCACAACGGATGCCGCTCGCTCACGGACCCATTCAACCACACTCCCTTTGGCTGGTACACTCCTGCCATGAACGAGCTCGAGCATGCGGTGCACGTGGCCCTCTCGGTTTGCCTGGGGCTTAAGCCTTCGGAAACGCTCTTGGTTTTGGCCGACCCCCCTCTCCACGATCTCGCTTACGCCTTTGTGCGCGGCGGGAGAACCCTCGCCAAAGAGGTGATTTTCGTGGAGTACGGGCAACGAGCACGCAACGGCGAGGAACCCCCAGAACCGGTTCCAACCCTCATGCAAAAGGTAGACGCGGTGCTGGCCGCCACCAGCCGCTCCATCACCCACACCAAAGCCCGCCGGGACGCCACCGCCGCTGGAGCGCGGGTGGCCACCATGCCGGGCATCACCGAGGACATGCTCATCCGCACCATGACCGCCGATTACGAAGCCATTGCCGAGAAAACCCGCTTCGTGGCCGAGCTGCTCACCAAAGCCAGCGTGGCCAGGGTGGTGACCCCCGCCGGCACCGACGTAACGCTCCCCATTACCGGCATTCGCGCCATTGCCTCCACCGGCTTGATCCGGGAACCCGGGCAGTGGGGGAACCTCCCCTCCGGTGAGGCTTACCTCATGCCCGAGGAGGGCAAGACCCAGGGCGTCATCGTGGTGGACGGAGCGCTAGCGGGCATCGGGCTGCTTCGGGAGCCGGTGCGCATCCAGGTGGAAAACGGTCAGGTGGTGAGCGTGGAGGGGGGCGAGCAAGCCCGGGAGTTTGCCCAGCAGCTGGAGGCGGTAGGACCTCTGGCCCGCAACGTGGCCGAGCTGGGTGTGGGCACCAACCCCAAGGCCAAGGTCACCGGCGCCATCCTGGAGGACGAAAAGGTCCTGGGCACCGTGCATATTGCCTTTGGCAACAACGTTTCCATGGGGGGAACGGTGGACGTTCCCTTCCACGTGGACGGCATCCTCTTAAAGCCCACGTTATGGCTGGATGGTGAGCTGCTTTTGGAAAACGGCCAACCCCGCTTTTAGCTGGTTTCCGGGCGCTTGCCAAAAAGCCACGCCACCAGCACCCCCAGGAGGTAAAGGGCTATCATCGGCAGGGCAAAAACGCTTTGGGTGGGGATGTCGGGGGTGGGGGTAATGATGGCCGCGACGATAAAGATCGCCAGCACCGCATAGCGGAAGTGCCTCAAGAGAAAGCGGTGGGTCACCACGCCCAGCCGCGCCAAAAACAAAATCAAAACCGGCAGCTCAAATACCAACCCCAGGCCCAGGATGACCTTGGAGGCCATGGAGAAGTACTCGTTGATGGTGAGCACCTGGCGGAAATCCCGGCCTATTTCCAGGAGGAACTTGCACACCATCGGGAAAGCCACGGCGTAGCCAAAATAACCGCCCAAAACAAAAAACACGGTGGTCACCAGCAGAAAAAGCGAGGCCACTTTTCTTTCGTGGCGGTAGAGGGCCGGAGCCACAAAAAGCCAGAGCTGGTAAAGAATGACCGGGGACGCGACGAAAACACCGGCTAAGGCCGCCACCTTGATGTACAGCATGAAGGGGTCCACCAGGCCGGTAAACGCCAGCTTCTCACCCTCGGGCAAAAACTGGGTCAAAGGCTTGGCAAGAAAGGCAAAGATCTCCCGGGCCCAGTTCCAGCACAAAAGAAAGCCCACGAACAACGCCACAATGGAAACCAAAAGCCGCTTCCGGAGCTCTTCCAGGTGCTCCAGAAGCGTCATGCGCGGCAGCTCTTCTTCCCTTGCTTCGGGCCAGCTCATTGCCCTTCCCCTCGGGGCTTGGTTTGCTCTTCCGCGCTCGTGGTTTCACCTTCCAGTTTTGGCGCCTCGCCCATGCCCATGACCTGCGCCTGCTCTTCCGGCGAAAGCACCTGGGGCAACTGGGTGGCTTCCTTTACTTCCTTGCCCACCTCCCGCAGCTCTTCCGCCCTTACCTCTTCCTCCAGGGTTCGCTGGAGGTCGTTGGAAGCCCTCTTGAACTCCGCCAAAGCGCGACCCAGGGTCCGGCCCAGGTGGGGGAGCTGCTTGGGCCCAAACAACAGCAGGGCCACGATAAAAATCATCACCAGCTCGGGAAACCCTATTGAGCCAAACATAACCCCTCCCGGCGCCGCACCGAGCGATTATAGTCAACCCCTCTTCCTGATGCCGGCGCCGCGCCGCCCCCAGCCGGGTCTTGCTCGTGTGTTAGAGTTTTGGCGGAGGGTCGCATGGCTCGGCTTGGGTTTTCCCTGTTGGTGGCAGTAACCGTGGGCGGTGGAGCGCTCACCGGAGCGCTCGTGGGGGAAAAGGCTCCCGGCAACGGTGGTGCCACCGGTTTTCTCGCCCGTTACACCCAGATCCTCGAGAAAACCCAGGAGCTCGCCCCGCTCGAGGTCCCGGCCAGCGAGCTGGTTTACGGCAGCGTGGATGGCATGCTGGAGACCCTGGACCCCCATTCCAACTTCCTCCGCCCCGAAGCGTTTGCCGCCATGCGGGAGCGCCAGCAGGGCTCCTTTTACGGCATCGGCGTGTTAATTGGCATTCGCGGTGGCAAGGTCACCATCCTCACGCCCATTGAAGGCACCCCGGCCTACCGCTTGGGCTTGCGGGCCGGAGACATCATCGAGGCGGTGGACGGGCAATCCACCGAGGACATGGACCTGGACGAGGTTGCCCGCCGCTTGCGGGGGCCTGAGGGCACCACCGTGCGGGTCACCATCATCCGCCCCGGCTTGCCCGAACCCCTGGAGTTTCAGGTCACCCGCGCCCGGGTGCCCACCGATTCGGTCCGCTACGCGTTCCTCCTGGACGAACGCACAGCCTACATCCGCATTGGCGAGTTCACCCGCACCACCGGCCATGAGGTGGCCAACGCCCTGAAAAACCTCACCAACCAGGGGGCCACCCGCCTCATCCTGGACCTGCGGGACAACCCAGGAGGTCTGGTGGATTCGGCGGTGGAGGTGGCCGGTTTGCTCCTGCAGCCGGGGCAGAGGGTGTTTTCCACCCGCGGGCGCACCGCCGACTCCTTCCAGGACTACCGGGTGCCCCGGGACGGCCAGCACTTTGAGGGGCCGGTGGTGGTGGTGGTCAACCAGACCACCGCCTCGGCGGCAGAAATCGTGGCGGGGGCCATTCAGGACCACGATCGCGGGTTGGTGGTGGGGGAGCCCACCTTCGGCAAGGGCGTGGTGCAAACGATCTTTCCCGTTAAGAACTGCGGTGTGGCCCTCACCACCGCCAAGTACTACACCCCTTCGGGGCGGTGCATCCAGCGGGATTGGGATTCCTACTTTGCTTACGTGAGCCACGAGGAGCTGAAGGCCAACGGTGGCCCGGAGCCGCTTGCCACGCCCACACCACCCCCGGGCGAGGTTTACTTCACCGACAGCGGCCGCAAGGTTTACGGCAACGGCGGGATCTTCCCCGATCGCTTCCGCCGGCTCGGGGAGTACTCGGCCACGGTGAGCAAGCTCCTGGCGCAATCGGCGTTCTTCCAGTACGCGGTGAGCTACCTCGCCCCGCACCAGGACAAAGAGACTGTGGCCCGCGCCTTTCGAGCCGACGATCAGCAACTGGAGGCTTTCGGGCAAACCGCGGTGGAAAAAGGGTGGGTGACCGCCGAGGAGTGGGCGGAGGCCTTAGCCAAGCCGGCTGACAAGCAGGACATCTCGGTGCTGCTGACTTCCGAGGTGGTCAACGTGGGCGTTTCCCTCAGCGAGGGTTACAAG
Source organism: Thermoanaerobaculum aquaticum (assembly GCF_000687145.1). Lineage (NCBI taxonomy): Bacteria > Pseudomonadati > Acidobacteriota > Thermoanaerobaculia > Thermoanaerobaculales > Thermoanaerobaculaceae > Thermoanaerobaculum > Thermoanaerobaculum aquaticum. The sequence goes on along the minus strand of NZ_JMFG01000018.1, from coordinate 13,659 downwards.
GTCCTGGTGCGGGACGACGAGCAGGTGCAGGAGGCACTGGCAGCCCTGGAGGAGGCAGGCCGTCTCTACCAGCGGGTACAGGGGAGCTCCCAGCAAGCCGCGCGCATTCCCCCGAAAGCCACCTTCTGAGGGTGCGCCCGCGGTGATAAGCTTGAAAAAGCCCGCTCGCCCTTGGGCGTTGAGTTAAAGGACCATGGCACTTACCGGCGACCTGCGAACCCTCCCCTTCCCTGAGGTCATCCAGTTGGTGGCCCGCATGGGGGGGACCGGGGTCCTGCGGGTTCGCCGCGGTCAGGTGGAAAAAGCCGTGTACTTCCGGAAAGGGGCCATTTGCTCCTCTTCCTCCAACGATCCCCGGGAGTTTTTAGGCCAGTACCTCTTGCGCATGGGGTTGGTGGATGAGGAACACCTCTTTCAAGCCCTCCTCAAGCAGGACCAGGAGCACCGTCCCTTAGGGGCCATCCTCATTGAGCTTGGCCTCCTTGCCCCTGACGATCTGGAAAAGGTGCTGCGACAAAAGGCCGAAGAAACCATTTACGACCTGTTCCTCTGGGACGAGGGGGAGTTCGTTTTCCACGAAGAACCCATCCCCGAAAACCTTCCGGTGCAGCTCAACCTGGACGTTATGGGCGTGCTCCTGGAAGGGGCCCGCCGCTCCGACGAATGGGAGCGGATTCGCCAGGTCATCCCCTCGCCCAGGACAACCTTTGCACCAGGGCCGGTGCCCCCTGCCGACGTTACCGAAGCGCGCGTGGTGTCGCTGGCGGCCGAAGGCCGCACTGCCGCAGCCATCAGCTTCGAACTGCACTGCTCCGACTTCGACGCCTTCACGCTGCTGGCTTCCCTGGTCCAAAAGCAGGTGCTGCAGGTGAAAAGCCCGGGCGCCGCCGAACGCCCCGGGGATACCGTGGGTACCGTCAAGAAGCTTTTGGCTAAAGCCAAAAGCGCGGAGCTGGCGGGAAGGCTGGAGGAAGCGGAAGAAGCCTACGAGGCAGTGCTGCTCATCAACCCCGTGCACGTGCAAGCCCGCAAGGCCCTCACCGCCCTGCGCGAGCGCTCCCTCACCCCCGCCGACCCCTCGGCCTTCAACATCCCCCCACTTTCTCCACGGCCAGCCGAGACGGTGCCCTTAGACGGCGTACCGCGTTTGGCGGTGGACTTCTCCACCGTCACGCGGCTGGAGCTTTCACCGGAAGAGGGTTACCTGCTCTCCAGAATTAACGGCAGTTGGGACGTCAAGTCCATCGTCAGGCTTTTCCCCGAAGGACAAGCCAAAGCCCTGGAGATCCTTTCCCAGCTTGAAGCCAAAGGTCTAATCCGAATTGATCGGCAAAACTAGATTGCAGTAAGGGATGGGTTAATCGCCCCCGCTTTGAACCCGTTATCTCTTGTTGGCCGCCTTTTCCTAGCGCTCCCCACTTTTTAACTCCACCGTCAAGTTTTTCCTAAAATAGGCTAACGCTTGCCACTTGCGTTTTTGGCGTTCGCAGAAGCACTGCCCCCCTGGAAGACGCCCCGTTTCCATTAGAACCAGGTGGTTGCGCTTTTTGTCGAGAAGAATTCATCGTCGCTGGAGCTGCAGGTTCGAGGAGACTGGTTTTACCCTTTAGAACCCGCAAGCACGTTTTTTGACAAAAGCTCGTCAGAAACTGTGGTTTTAAGAGCTCGCAGGTCAGTGTTTTTCCAGGCTGAGAGACACCAGCGCTCGAAAACATTTGCTAGCATCTAATGCGTGGATTTAGAACAGGCGTTGGTCAGCCTTTGGGCTAAGGCGGGAACGCCCTGGCACCCGCTTTTGGCTCACATGCTGGACACCGCCGCGGTGGCCTGGGAGATCCTTCGACGGGAGCCTCAACGTACGCGCGAGCTTTACGCTGCCGACTGGGGCCTGGATGACGAGGAAGCCCTGCGCTTTGTGGCCTTTCTGGCAGGGCTCCATGATTTGGGGAAGGCCAGCGCGGTGTTTCAGGCCAGTTGGCAAGAGGGGGCCGCGCGGCTGCGCGAATTGGGCCTTGCGTGGAACCAAGAGGTGGTCGGCGCGGGGTGGGTGGCCCATGGCGTGTTTACCGAGCTGTACGCTGGCGAGGCTTTGTTGCAACTCGGTTTTCCCCGGCGGGTGGCGGACAAGCTCGCCCAAGGGTTAGGGGCCCACCACGGCTTTGTGGCCAACCAAAAGGAACGCCGCGCCGCAATGTGGCACGTTCAATGCGAAGACCGGAACTGGAAAAGCGTAAGGCAGCTCTTGGTTAGTCGGTTCCTCCATACGTTGGAAATGCCCACGACGTTGAAGCCTTCCGTTAACGAAGTTTCGCCGCCGGCAATCCTGCGGGTCATGGCCATTGCTTCGTTTGCCGACTGGATTGCCTCTGACCCCCAGCTCTTTCCACTGGGGCGGGATCCTCGGGCCCCAGACTACTGGCGTTCCGCCCTGGCGCTGGCCCAGGAGGCCTTGAACCGCGTTGGTTGGCGTGCGCGTACGCCCAGGGCTCCCCAAAGCTTTGACCGGCTTTTCCCCTTTCCCCCAAACCCGCTTCAGCAAGCCGTCTCTTTCTTGGTTTCGCAAGTCAACGACGGACCGGTCCTGCTCCTCATCGAAGCCCCTATGGGCCTGGGCAAGACCGAAGCCGCCCTGCACGCTTTCCACCTCTTGCGGGAAAAGCTGGCTCACCGGGGGCTTTACCTGGCCTTGCCGACCCAGGCCACAGCCAACGGGTTGTTCCCCAGGGTAAAAGGCTTCCTGGAAAACCTGGCAGAGGGAGAACGGTGGGAACTGCAGCTCCAGCACGGCACCGCCGTTCTGAACCCGCTCTACCAGGACCTTTGCGAGCGGGTGAAGCCGGCGGGCGTTTACGACCCCGACGGGGAGCCTCAAGCTGGCAACGACTCCGGAGGCGTTGGTGCATCGGCTTGGTTTTCCGCCAGAAAGCGGGCCATGCTTTCCGGGCACGGCGTGGGCACCGTAGACCAAGCCCTCCTGGGGGTGCTGAAGGTCAAACACCACTTCATCCGCCTTTGGGGTCTCATGAACCGGGTGGTGGTCCTGGACGAGGTGCACGCCTACGACACGTACACCTCCGGGCTTTTGCGGGCCCTGCTCCTGTGGCTTCGAAGTTTGGGCTCCAGCGTGGTGCTCATGACCGCTACCCTGCCGCAAGCCAAACGCCAGGAGCTGTTGGCGGCCTGGGGAGCGGAGGGAGTCAACCTGCCTGCTTACCCCAGGGTTGCGGTGTTTGCGGGTGAAAAGCTCCTTGGCGCACACACCCTTCCCTTGCAAAGCCGAACCCTGAACATCGAGGATGCACCGGTGGAGGTTTCTCGGCTGGCCCAGCTGTTAACCGCTCGCCTCCCCGGTGCCCTGGGGGCCATCGTCAACACCGTGGACCGGGCCCAGGCCCTCTACCTTGCCCTGGGGGAAGGCGAGCCCCTTCAGCTAGGAAAGCTTCTGGAAAGTGCAAACGGAAATGCCGGCGGCGGACCCTGGGCTGAGCTGCGTTCCTTGCCGGAGCAAAAGGGCAGTTTCGTCGTCGGCAAGCGCCTCCCCGACGGGACCCTGGTGTTTCTCCTCCATGCCCGCTTCCCGGCGGAGGAACGCAGCCTTCGGGAAACAGTGGTCCTGGCGCTTTTCGGCAAACACGGACCGCGGCCGGAAAGGGCCATCCTTGTGGCGACCCAGGTTGCCGAACAAAGCCTGGACCTGGATTTCGACTTGCTCTATTCGGACCTGGCGCCCATTGACCTGCTGTTCCAACGGGCAGGCCGCCTGCACCGCCACCATCGGGAGCGACCTGAGGGACACCGAGCGCCCACGTTGCTGGTAGGCGGCCTCAAAGGTGAGCCGGATTTTGGCGGCGAGCTCTTTTGGAACAGGGTTTACGAGGACTACGTACTCCTCTCGACCTGGCTTTCCCTTCAGGCCCGCAGGCAACTGCACCTGCCCGATGACCTGGAGCCCCTGCTGGAGGAGGTCTACGAGCGGGACCCAAGCCGCTTCCCCGACGCCCACAGGGACAGGGCCGAGAGCAGCCACAAGGAGCTTGTGGAGCGCTGGCGCCAAGAGAGCAAAACTGCAGAAAACCTGGCGCTTTCCAGCTTGGAAAAACTGCTCCGCCAATACGATGCCACCGACCTTGCGGCAGCTTTTGGATTGGACGACGAAGCTGAGGACGCCCGCACCCAGCGCTTTTTGACCCGCTTGGGGGATGTTTCCGTCCCTGTGGTTCCCCTGTACCGGCGTGGCGACGGGTTGTTCCTGGATGCCATGGGCCAGCAGCCGGCCAGGCTCAGGGGAAACCTGACAAAGGAAGAAACCCTCGCCCTTTGGAGCCGGGTGGTCCGCATCTCTCGCCCCCCCATTCCCCAGGTCCTGCTCCAAGAGGACCCGCCCCCTGCATGGCAGGCGAGCGCGGTGCTGCGGGGGCTTCGACCTTTGGAAGTGGGACAGGAGTTCCCCGGGGCGCGGGGCCGGATCACCGTGAGCCTCGATCCGGAACTTGGGGTGGTTTACAAAATTGTAAAATCGCGCTAAAAGAGCACGGAATGGTCTTCGCAAACGAAAGCGGGAGGTGACGCCTTGCCGAAGTTCAACCTGCTGGATGAGCCCTGGATCCCTGTTTTCAAAGACGGAAAGGTGACAGAAGTCGGTTTGGCAGCGGCGCTTCTTGAGGCCCACACCATCGAGCGCATAGAGGTCGCTTCGCCATTGGAGGAGGCGGCCCTTCACCGCTTGCTTTTGGCAGTGCTATACCGGGCTCTCCCTCCCGTTCAAGACGTCTATGCCGCCATGGATGTGCTGGAAAAGGGGGAGTTCGACCGGGGTGCCATTGCCGCCTACCTGGACCGCTACCACGACCGCTTTTACCTTTTTCACGAACGCCATCCCTTTTGGCAAATTGCCGATTTGCCCCAAGACGAGGCGCTGCCCTGGTCCAAGCTGTTGCCTGAGCTCAGCAGTGGCAACAACCCTACGCTTTTTGACCACACCACCGATGAAAACCCTCCGGTAGCGTCCTACGCCCAAGCTGCCCGGGCGCTCTTGGTGCATCAAAATTTTGCTCCCGGTGGCCTCCTGAGAAGGCTGGGGGTGGGGTCAGCGAAAGATGCACCCCTGGCCCGTCCGGCCGCCTTTCTGCCGGTTGGGCAAAACCTCTTTCAGACTCTGGTGCTGAACCTGGTGCCGGACGATTGCAGGGAACCCCCCATTTGGGAAACTCCCCCGCTCACCACCAGGGACGTCACCGGTTACGCCACCAAGTGGCCTTTGCAGGGCAGCGCCAGGGTTTTTACCTGGCCCAGCCGAGGGGTGCTGCTTTTGGACTCCGGCGGCGGCGTCCGGTGGATTGCTTACGGCCCGGGGGTGGAACCTTTAGACGTTTTATGGCGCGACCCCATGGCCGCCTACCGCCAGGACCCAAAGGGAAACGTCTTACCCCTGCGGCTCAGCACCGAGAAAAGCTTCTGGCGAGACTTTGGCGCCCTGCTCCCCGCCGCCGGTGGCCAATGGCCCGGCTCGTTGCAATGGGCTTCCAGTATTACCGATCGCGGGGAGAGCTCGTACACGCTGCGGGTTTTGGGGCAGGTTTCCGACCAGGCGAAGCTGCTCGATATCCGCCGAGAGGTCTACCCCCTACCCCAGGGGCTTTTTTCCGCCGAAGCGCAAATCATCTTGCAGAGAGGGCTGGAGCTCGCTGAAAACCTCGGCAAGCGCCTGGGAACCGTCAGCTGGCATGTCGCCCAAGCGCTCCTGGGCAGCAAAGAAAAAGACCAGCTTCAGAACTTTGCCGCCTCGTTGCCGCTTCGGAGGCTTTACTGGTCCGAGCTCGACCTAGAGTTCCCAAGCTTCCTTTTGCGCCTTCGCCAGGGAGGGGCGCTGGGGTTTTGGCGGGAACAGCTCAGGACAGCAGCGGTGCGTGCATGGGAAGAAACCCGTCGTTTTCTCGGCACGGAAGGAAGGCATCTCAAGGCCCTCGGCGCCGGTGAACGGGCTTTCGCCGGAGCGCTTGCCGTGCTCAAGGAAAGGGAGGTGAACACGTGAACGGCAAAAGGTTCGTGGAGTGGCTGGAGTCCTTGAAAGGCCAGAAGGCTTGGACGCCAGCACGAGCGGCCCTCAGGAGGAGCTTATCGTTTGGCCCCGGGGCTTACCCCCCTGCCATGCCCTACGTGGAGCCGTTCGTGCAACGCGCGGGGGAGGAGGGCTGGAGGCGGGAGGCGTACTACCTGGTGGCGGGGCTGTACGCCCTGAAGGACGGGGCCCATCAGCAGGGTCGCACGTTGTCCCAAGCCCTCTGGGAGGCACAACAAAGCCGCGGTTCGGAAAGCCTGGAAAAGCGTTTCCTGGCCCTGCTCGACGCCGATCGTGACCAAATTGCCTTTCGCCTGCGCCAGGCCGTGAACTTGGTGGATGGGGGCCTGGATTTTGCCGAGCTCCTCGACGCCCTTACCCTTTGGTTTCACCGCCAAAGGCCGGTGCAGGTCCGCTGGGCCAAGGAGTTTTACGGGCTGCACAGAGAAAGCGAGCAACAGGAAAAGGAGGAGGTGACATCATGAGGCTTTTGGAAATTCACATCATTCAAACGGTGGGTCCAAACAACTTAAACAGGGACGATACGGGAAGCCCCAAGGACGCACTCTTTGGGGGCTACCGGCGGGCCCGCATTTCCAGCCAAGCCCAAAAGCGCGCGGTGCGGGTGGCCTTTCAGCAGCAGCAGCTCCTCAACGAAAACGAGCGGGCGGTGCGCACCAAGCGCCTGGTAAGCGCCCTTTTGGAAAGGCTCTCCGACCTTCCCCAGGACCAGGCCCGTTTGGCGGTGGAAAACGCCCTCAACGCCCTGGGTTTTGCAGTGCAAGAAGGCAAAACCGAATACCTGCTGTTCTTGGGGAACCAAGAGCTTTCACAGCTTGCGGCCTGTATCCGCGACAACCTGGAAAAGCTGACGGTGGCTCCCGCCAAGGGGAAGAAAAAGACCGAGCTGGATGGGGCTCTTCAGGAAGCGTTAGAAAAGGTCCTGGACGGCGGCAAAGCGGTGGATTTGGCGCTCTTTGGGCGCATGCTGGCGGACCGGCCCGAACTCAGCGTGGACGCTGCCGCCCAGGTAGCCCATGCCCTTTCCACCCACAAGGTGGACCGCGAGTTTGACTTCTACACCGCCGTGGACGACCTCAACCCCAAAGAAGAAACCGGTGCGGGAATGATGGGCGACGTAGAGTTTTCCTCGGCCACCCTTTACCGCTACGCCGTGGTCAACCTGGACCAGCTCGTGGCCAACCTTCAGGAGGATGAGGAGCTGGCCCTCAAAGGGGCCCTGGCTTTCTTTGAAGCCTTTGCGCTCACTTTGCCGTCGGGCAAGCAAAACACCTTTGCCGCCCACAACCCCCCGCTGTTCCTGGCCTTCCGCGCCGGCAAGGGCTTGCCCCGCAACCTCGCTACGGCTTTTGAAAACCCCCTTCGCCCTCAGGATGGCAAGGCCCTTTCCGTGGTCTCCGTGGAGGCCCTGGCCCGGGAGTGGGCCAAGTTTGACCGGGCCTTTGGGCCCTTAAACCCCGAGTGGAAAGCTGCTTTAAACCTCACCGAGGCGGAGGTCCCCGGCATCCCAGTGGTGGAGCAAATGCCCCAGCTCAAGGAAAAAGCCGGCCAAGCTCTAATGGCGCTTTTGGGAGGCTAGGATGCCCACGCTGCTTTTACGGCTGCAGGGGCCAATGCAGTCCTGGGGGACCCGAAGCCGTTTTGACCACCGCGACACCTGGCCTTACCCCACCAAAAGCGGGGTCCTGGGCCTGTTAGCCGCAGCGCTGGGCCGGGACCGCCAGGAGGACATTTCGGACCTGGCTTCCCTGCGCATGGGCGTGCGGGTGGACCGCAGGGGGGTCCTGCAGGTGGACTACCAAACAGCCCGGGAGATCCTCGCGGCAAGCCTGAAGGCAAAGGTCAACGTTCAAAGTTGGCGCTACTACCTTGCCGACGCCGCTTTCCTGGTGGCGCTGGAGGGCCCTGCTTCGCTTCTCGCGGAAGCCCACCGGGCCCTCCTCAACCCCCGCTTCGTGCTGTACCTGGGCCGCAAAGGGTATGTGCCCAGCCCTCCCCCTTACCTGGAGGACGGCCTGCGGGAGGAACCGTTGGAGGAAGCCCTGCGCCACTACCCCTACCTCCTTCCCGAAACACCGAAAGAGCCGCTGCTCCTGGTCATCGAGAGCCAGGAAGGGCGCCTGGTTTACGACCAGCCTTTGGCCCCCTTCGCCCAACGCCGGTTTGGGGTCCGTTACGTTCAAGAGGTGGTGCTCCCCCAGGACTCCGTCAAGGTGTTGGCCGCGAAAAGCATGGAGGAAAACCATGTGGATTAGCAAGCTGGCGCTGGACTTACGCTCCCCCACCGCGCGAAGAGACCTGGCGAGCCCTTACGAAATGCACCGCACCCTTTGCCGAGCGGTTTCCCAACCGCTCAAGCAAGGGCAGGAGCGGCTTTTATGGCGGCTCGAGCCCACCCGCAGCACCGAGCCACCGGTGGTCTTGGTGCAAACCCTCACCCAGCCGGATTGGAGCGTCCTGGAAGAAGGCTACGCCCGGGTCTATCCGCCAAAGCCTTTCCTTCCGCTGTTCCGCGAAGGGCAGGTGTTGCGCTTCCGCTTACGGGCCAACCCCAGCAAGCGGGCCCGCGACAAGGGCAAGCGGGTGGCGCTGGCAAGCCGCGAGGAAAAGCTCGCCTGGTTGGCGCGCAAGCTGGCGGACGGAGGTTTCCGGCTGATGGCGGGTGACGGGGCCTACCTGGCCCACATTCGCCAGGACACCTTTTTAGAAACGCGCAAATCCGGGCACCTGATCCAGGTCCAGGCTGTGCTCTTTGAAGGCGCCCTTCAAGTGGTGGACCCGGAAAAAGCCCTGAAAACCCTGCAAACCGGCATTGGCCCGGGCAAGGGCCTGGGCCTGGGCTTGCTCTCGCTGTGCCCCTAGCACGCCATGGCTCCAGTCCCCAACGCCCGCAATCTCAAGGAGCTTCCCAAATTTCGCGATGGCCTGTCCTACCTTTATGTGGAGCACGCCTTTATCGAGCAGGAGGCGCAAGGCATTGGCATTTACGACCAAGAGGGCCTCACGCTGGTGCCGGTCGCGGCTTTAGGCGTGCTTTTCCTCGGGCCGGGCACCCGCATCACCCATGCCGCGATCCGCGCCTTAGCCAACAACGGATGCACAGTGGCTTGGGTGGGCGAAGGGCTGGCGCGCTTTTACGCTCAAGGTCTCGGGGATACGCGTAGTGCTCGCCGGCTTCAGCGGCAAGCCCTGGCCTGGGCGGACCCGAAGTTACATTTGGAGGTGGTTTTACGCCTTTATCGCAAGCGTTTTCGAGAACCTTTGCCCAGCGATCTTTCCCTCGAGCGGCTGCGTGGCCTGGAAGGCGTGCGGGTGCGCACCGCTTACGCCAGCTGGAGCGAGAAAACAGGGGTCCCGTGGCACGGCCGCAGCTACGACCGCCGCAACTGGGTCGCCTCTGACCCCGTGAACCGGGCGCTCTCTGCGGGTGCCGCCTACCTCTACGGCTTGTCACATGCGGCCATTGTTTCCAGCGGTTTTAGCCCGGCCCTGGGCTTTATCCATACCGGAAAGCTCCTTTCGTTCGTTTACGACGTAGCCGACCTTTACAAGACCGAGGTTTTGATTCCCGCCGCTTTTCTTACGGCAGCAGAGGGCAACCTCGAGGTTGAGCGAAGGGTACGGACCAAGCTCAGAGACGAAATCCTCCGCGCCAGGCTTCTGGAGCGCATGGTGGAAGACCTTTTGGATCTCTTTTCCGGGCTCGGGCTTCCCGGGGAAGACGAGGTGGAGGACGAAGAACCAAGCCGGCCCGGGGGGCTTTGGGACCTGGAGGGCGAAGTGGAAGGCGGTGTGGCTTATGGTGGTGCTGATCCTGGAGAGGGTACCGAAGAGCCTTCGGGGTGAACTCACCCGCTGGCTCCTGGAACTGGATACCGGTGTGTTCGTGGGGCGGGTGAGTGCCTTGGTGCGGGAGCTTCTTTGGGAGAAGGTTGTGGAGAAAGCAGGGGGCGGCCGCTGCGCGATGGCTTGGGGTACCAACAACGAACAGGGCTTTGCCCTTCGGCTCCACGGCTATGTGGACAGGGTTCCCCGTGACTTTGATGGTCTGGTGCTTGTGGCCGTGCGCAACTCCGAAGCGATAAGAAAAAAGGAGAAGCTTCAGCGGCTTGCCCAACGCTCCCGTTCCGGTGGTGGAGGGTGATATGCGCTTCTCAGGGCCAGCCCGACACATAGAGGCGGGTTAGGGTGGGTTTTTGCAATGGCGACCAAGTGGAGTCCCCACGCACGTGGGGATGGACCGGTGCGGATGGTTCGGCCCCGGCTTTTGCCGGCGGAGTCCCCACGCACGTGGGGATGGACCGCATGGCAGCGGCCCTGCAGTGGGGGCGGATTAGGAGTCCCCACGCACGTGGGGATGGACCTTCATCTAGAAAAACACGCGTCGGTTCGCCAAGGAGTCCCCACGCACGTGGGGATGGACCGTGACGATGCGTTTCTCACAGGCGGGGGGAAATGGAGTCCCCACGCACGTGGGGATGGACCGCCAAAGCGTTACGAGGGGAGGTGAACCGTGAGCGGAGTCCCCACGCACGTGGGGATGGACCGCCAACCGCTCCCCCAGCGGTCATGATAAAAGCGGAGTCCCCACGCACGTGGGGATGGACCGCAAAAGTTGCGGAGGGGACGTACCTGCCTGCGGAGTCCCCACGCACGTGGGGATGGACCGCATCCGGAACAAAGCAAGCGGAAAATAGAAATGGAGTCCCCACGCACGTGGGGATGGACCGTCGATTTGCAGCGCTTTTCCGTTCTCATAGCTCCGAGTCCCCACGCACGTGGGGATGGACCGAGGTTGCAGAAATGCTTGGCATTTGCATTGACGGAGTCCCCACGCACGTGGGGATGGACCGTGTGGAGCCGGGCCGATGCTCAGGTGGTGTCCGGAGTCCCCACGCACGTGGGGATGGACCGTCAAGCTGAAGCTCGAGGCGGACCAGCCGGAAGGAGTCCCCACGCACGTGGGGATGGACCTTCGAGCCAGTCGTAGCCGTCAGGCACACGTACGGAGTCCCCACGCACGTGGGGATGGACCGTAAACAGCCCTTCCAGCCCGGATAAGATCCCGGGAGTCCCCACGCACGTGGGGATGGACCGATGACCTACGCGCCCTCCGTGCAGCGCCGAAGGGAGTCCCCACGCACGTGGGGATGGACCGGAGCAATGGGTCCAGCTCCTCCCCCTGGGTCAGGAGTCCCCACGCACGTGGGGATGGACCGAGGAGCTCCAAAAGCAGCGCGTCCCTCATGGTGGAGTCCCCACGCACGTGGGGATGGACCGATTGGGCTAAGGCCGAACGTGTTCTGGTGCGGGGAGTCCCCACGCACGTGGGGATGGACCGGAGCAATGGGTCCAGCTCCTCCCCCTGGGTCAGGAGTCCCCACGCACGTGGGGATGGACCGGCTGGGTGCGGTACTCGGTCCAGGCTATTGCGGAGTCCCCACGCACGTGGGGATGGACCGATTTCGTCAAGGGAGTCGAACCAGTCCTGCAGGGAGTCCCCACGCACGT
>NZ_JMFG01000018.1:0-2025 GCF_000687145.1 Thermoanaerobaculum aquaticum | reverse complement strand
GCACGTGGGGATGGACCGGCCCTGAAAGAGCGCTACCCTGATGAGCCCACGGAGTCCCCACGCACGTGGGGATGGACCTGTTAGCCTCCTGAGTTCTGGTCTCCGCTGGCCGGAGTCCCCACGCACGTGGGGATGGACCGTGGGTAGGGATGCGTATTGCGCATAGGACCTTGGAGTCCCCACGCACGTGGGGATGGACCGGCTCTTCCAGGCCAACCTGACAGCGCGCAACGGAGTCCCCACGCACGTGGGGATGGACCGATCGCGCTTGCGTCCGAGGAGATTGCTGCTGGGGAGTCCCCACGCACGTGGGGATGGACCGACGCGCGTACCAGCGATGGAACTTGCTCGGTCGGAGTCCCCACGCACGTGGGGATGGACCGTAGGGCTTTCTTGGGGATTCGGGGAAAAAAGGGGAGTCCCCACGCACGTGGGGATGGACCGGGAAGAGCGAATCCGAAGCCAGAAAAGCCGGAGGAGTCCCCACGCACGTGGGGATGGACCGCAGGGGGTGGCTCTTGTTCCTTCTCGATTCTTGGAGTCCCCACGCACGTGGGGATGGACCGCACTCAAGGCGGCAGCACGTGCAACCGGCCTCGGAGTCCCCACGCACGTGGGGATGGGCCGGAACCGAACGCAAGCCCAGCACTTTCGCCGCCGGAGTCCCCACGCACGTGGGGATGGACCGACGGCCTTCCAGGTTTTTTATCCACTCCTCGCGGAGTCCCCACGCACGTGGGGATGGACCGTGCCGTTATGCGCCACCCACCAACCGCTATGCGGAGTCCCCACGCACGTGGGGATGGACCGCCCCTGGCTAGCCAGCTCAAAGATGCACGGGCGGAGTCCCCACGCACGTGGGGATGGACCGTGCCAATCTGACTCATGGGAATTAACAGTATCGGAGTCCCCACGCACGTGGGGATGGACCGCTCTTGCCGGCGCGAAGCAGCGCGCGCAGCAAGGAGTCCCCACGCACGTGGGGATGGACCGACGAGCTCCCTCACGGCTCCATCGTGCAGTATGGAGTCCCCACGCACGTGGGGATGGACCGCGGCGATATCGCCCCAGCGGTCGCGTTACCGACGGAGTCCCCACGCACGTGGGGATGGACCGAGCCGCCGCCCAAATGCCCGCAACTCGATAGCGGAGTCCCCACGCACGTGGGGATGGACCGAGCAGGAGGCCGCTGCACTTGCGTCCTTGGACGGAGTCCCCACGCACGTGGGGATGGACCGTAGTAGGGCGTTTAGGCACCCCAGACGATACGGAGTCCCCACGCACGTGGGGATGGACCGAGTTCAAGACATCGAACGCACCGCTGCTTTTGGGAGTCCCCACGCACGTGGGGATGGACCGAAACCCCCGCAAGCGCGCGCAGTACGCTTGCGGAGTCCCCACGCACGTGGGGATGGACCGCAAAGATCGATGGCATCGTCGCCCTCATTATGGGAGTCCCCACGCACGTGGGGATGGACCGCAAACCCCTTCATCTTGGCCGCGCGACTACGCGGAGTCCCCACGCACGTGGGGATGGACCGCGCAGCTGCTCAGCCTGAGCGGCTGCCTGCTGGGAGTCCCCACGCACGTGGGGATGGACCGAGCTCGCTTGAGTCTGAGCCCACGCAATCCCCGGAGTCCCCACGCACGTGGGGATGGACCTAGTGGTTGACAAATTGCGAATCCAGACCGCCAGGAGTCCCCACGCACGTGGGGATGGACCGTGCGCACATCACGATCGCGGAGACTGGCCGCGGAGTCCCCACGCACGTGGGGATGGACCGAATTTGCTGGTACACCTGCGATACCCGGTCAAGGAGTCCCCACGCACGTGGGGATGGACCGCTGCTGCTATAGCCGCCTCGCTGCCCGTTGAGGGAGTCCCCACGCACGTGGGGATGGACCTGAGCGAGCAACGGCCTACTAGTGATAGGGATGAGGAGTCCCCACGCACGTGGGGATGGACCGACCAACGCCGGCTCCACAGCCGCCGGGTGGAGGGAGTCCCCACGCACGTGGGGATGG
>NZ_JMFG01000017.1:41303-41828 GCF_000687145.1 Thermoanaerobaculum aquaticum | reverse complement strand
CCAATGTACTCGGAAAGCCTTCTGGGACGGAGGCTTTCTTCGAAGCTGGCCTCCTGCGGGTCCTTCTCCCCTCGCAGCAGCGGTTCGGTCACGGGCCAATCTTAGCCGAGGGCTTTGTCCTTGACGAGCCGTCGCAGCGCCTCCCGCAAAAGATCAGGAAGTTGCCAGTCGGCTTTTTCTCGCAAAAGCGCCGAAACCACGTCGGCCGCTTGTTTGCTGGGGTAACCCAGATTCACCAGCGCGGAAATCGCGTCGTCCCGCAGCGGTGCCGCCGGCGGCTGCACCAGCTTGGAAAGCTTGCCCTTAAGCTCCACCACCACCCGTTCCGCCGTTCGCCGCCCCACCCCCGGAGCTTGCGCCAAAACCTGCCACTGCCCACCTTCCACCGCAGCGGTGAGCTCCTCCGGCGAAAGGCTGGAAAGCAAGGCCAGGGCCATGCGCGGCCCCACCCCGGCAACCCCTAGAAGCAGCCGGAAAACGTCCCGTTCGGCAGCCGAAGGAAAGCCGTAAAGCGTGAGCTGATCC
>NZ_JMFG01000017.1:0-41274 GCF_000687145.1 Thermoanaerobaculum aquaticum | reverse complement strand
CTGTACCCGACCCCTCCCGCCTCCACCACCACACTGCCGGGGGCCAGGGCCAAAACCCGCCCGCTTACGTAAGCGATCATCCTTGGGCCGGCTTGAAGCGCTCCACCAGGTCGCGGTTGAGGGTCATGGGCTGGTTGCGCTTGGCTTCCGCCAGCATGGCGTCAATAAGCTTTTGCAGCTCGTCTTCCACCATGCTCTTGCGCAGCGCCTCGCGCCCGGCCGCCACTTCTGCAGGGGTGACCACTTTCTTGGCTTCCACCTGCGCCAGGGCCACACCCCTTTCCCCCACCACGACCACATCGGTTAAGGCCCCGACCGGGGTGGCGAACACCGCTTCTTCCAGCACCTGCGCCACGCCCACGCCGGGGATCGAGGTGCCGCGGTAGTGGTCCTTTACCGGGGTGACCTGCACACCGTAGGTGGCCGCAAGCTTGGCAAGCCCTTCCCCACGGCGCGCGGCCAGCTCGGCCTTGAGCCTCTCCAGCGCCTTCAGCCGCCGCGCCCCTTCCATGGCTTCGTCCTTAGCTTCGGCAAAGGGGGTTTGGCCGGCCTTGCGGGTCTTCTCCACGCGGTACACCACCCAGCCCCGGGGGGTCCGCCGGGGACCGCCCACAAACCCTTCCTTGGCCTTCTTGAGCTCTTCCAAAAACCCGGGCTCCCGCCCCAAGCCGGGAACCACCCCTTCATCCAGCGAGAAAAACGGTGTGACGTTGGAAGACACCACCTCGTCGGCAAGGCCCCGCCACTGCTCTTCGGTGGTCAGCTTGCCGGCGGTGATCTTTTCCTTCAGGGCGGTGGCGCGCTTGGAGGCTTCCGCATCGGCCAGCCCCTCGGTGAGCTTGAAGCGGATCACGTCCCGCACCTCGGAAAGCGGCTTTTGCCGCGCTGGCCTTTTGCCTTCCAGGAGGATGATGTGGTAGCCAAACTGCGAGCGCACCGGGCCTTTCACCTCGCCGGGCTGCATGGCAAAGACCGCGTCTTCAAACTCCTTCACCATGCGCCCCCGCTCAAACCACCCCAAATCGCCGCCGCTTTCCTTGCTCCCCGGGTCCTCGGAAAACTCCTTAGCCAGCGCAGCAAAATCGGCGCCGGGGGCTTGCGCCTTGCGGAGCACGGCCATGGCCCGCTCCTGGGCCTTACGCCAAGCATCCTCACCATCACCCTCGGGGCGCACCAAGATATGGCGGGCGTGCACGGTTTCCGGCTCTTGAAACTCCGAAAGGTGGCTCTGGTAGTACTCAGCCACGCGCGCTTCATCCACCGGCATGTTTTGCCGCAACCGCACCGGGTCCACCAGCAGGTAGCGCAGCTGGATCTGCTCCCCATGGATGAACTGGCTTTGGTGGCTGTCGTAGTAGGCCTTGGCTTCGGCTTCGGTGGCCTGGGTGCTGGGGAAGTAGCGCTCGGCGGTGACGAAGAGCAACTGGAAGCTGGCGTTTTCGTTGCGCTTGCGGTACTCCCGGTCCACTTCCGCGTCGGGGATCACGATCCCCTGCCGCAGGACCTTCTGCAGCTTTTCAATGAGCAAACCCTCCCGCAGCTCCGCTTCAAACTCCTCCGGGGTGGTTTGGTTGGCCGCCAAGATGCGGGCGTAAATTTCTTCGCCCACGAAGCTGCCGTCCTCCTTGCGGAAAACCGGGAAAGAGAGAATGCGCTCGGCCAGCTCCTGATCGCTCACCTGCAGCTTGAGCTTTTTGGCCTGCTCCACCAACAGCGCGTTGTTGATGAGGTTGGAAAGCGCCAGCTGCCCCAGGTCCAGCTGCGAGCGGATCAGCTCGTACTGCTGACCGTACAGGCTGCGCAAGCGCTCGTCGGTTTGTCGCACCTCGCGCAAAAAGTCCCGCTCGGAAATCTCGATGCCGGCCACCCGCGCGGCTACGTGCTCCATGCTGCCGCCGCGCAGACGTCCGGTCCCCCAGTCCACGAAAATCAAAAGCACGAAGATGAACACCACGAACCACAAGATCCACTTGAGGTTCTTGAGGTTCTCGCGCATGATCTTGAGCATCGTTCGAAAGCCTCCCTACCTGCCCGAAGGCGGAGGATTCTACCCTTAAGCGGTCACCCCTGGCAAGGAAGCGTTGCACCTGAAGGGAAGGAGTGCTAACGTGAACGCTCGGCGTATGCGGCCATCGTCTCGTCCCCGCCTGGAAGTGGACTGGGTTGTGGTTCCGGTCACCGGCATCCGCAAATGGGGGCTTTCCCTGCTCCTGGTGCTTTTGGCCGGAGGGCTGGGGTTTGTGTGCTGGACGCTTTTCCACGAGCCGGTGGAAAAAAAGGCCCGCCGCCTTATCCAACAGGCCACGGCTTACGAGGAGGATTTGCACCGAGCTGGGGTTTCGGAAGGGCTGGCCAGCGAGTTTGAGCAGGGCACCAAGCTGCTCGCTCAGGCCAAGCGCGATTTTGAAAACCGCGATTTCCCAGCCGCCGCTGCCCGCGCCGAAGATGCCCTGCACCGCTTTGAGCTGCTCCTGCGCCTGGTGAACCGGGAGTTTGTGGGGGCCGCGCAAATCATCGCGGTTTCCGGCCGGGTGGAAGTGCAGCGGGCCAACCAAACCACCTGGGAAAAGGCCAAAGAACGCCAGGCTCTGTACAACGGCGATTTTTTGAAAACCGCCGCCGACGCCGTGGCTGAGCTCTTGTTTGCCGACGGCACCGTGTACCGCGTGGGCCCTGATTCGCTCTTGGAGATCCACCGGGAAGCCAGGACCGGGCCCAAGTCCGAGCCGGGAGAGGTGAAGGTGCGGGTGGGTCAGGTGAACGTTTCCACCGCCCTCAACCCCTCCTCGGTGGTCACCGACGCCGCCGGCGTACGCATCCACCAGGAGTCGCGGGTGGGTGTGGAGGTGGCGGAGGATGCCACCACCACCGTGGCCGCTTACGCCGGCCGCGCCCGGGTCACGGGGAGCAGCGGGCAAGCGGTGGACCTGGCCGACCGGCAAGCGGTTACCGCCAGCCGCGAGGGTTCCCTTTCCGCCCGCCGGGCGGTGCCCGAGCCGCCGCAGCTGGAAGCACCCCAGGCCAACACCCTCATCAACATGGACCAAACAAACCGCGTCACGCTTTCCTGGCGCCCGGTTCCAGGGGCGGAAAGCTACAAGGTTCAGGTGAGCCGCTCCCGCCTTTTTGCTCCCGCCAACATCGAGGTGGAAGCCACACGCTTGGAACCCTCGGTAACTTTGCGCTTGCGGCTCCCGGGGACCTATTACTGGCGGGTGGCAGCGGTGGGACCGGAGCGCACCGCCTCGGAGTGGAGCTCCCCCCGCTCGTTCCGGGCTTACACCGGCACCCGCGTGGAGGAGCTGGCGGACACCACACCGCCTGTGCTTTCCGTGCAAAAGCCCCAGCAAATGGGTAACTTCTTCTTGATCCAGGGGGTCACCGAGCCGGGGGCCACGGTGACCATCAACGGCGAAGCGGTAGCGGTGGCTGGCGACGGCAGCTTCAAGAAAGCCGTGGCCATCAACCGCGAGGGCAAGAGCGTCATTGTGATTCGCGCCACCGACGCCGCGGGCAACACCGCCGAGCATAAGGAGACGGTTTTCGTGGAGGTGGACTAAGGCCATGGGACTTTCCTCGCTTTTCTCGTTGTTTTCCTCCGACCTGGCGGTGGATTTGGGGACAGCCACCACCCTCGTTTACACACGCGCTCGCGGCATCGTGGTTTTCGAGCCCTCCATTGTGGCGGTGAACCGCATCACCAACAAGGTGGAAGCCGTTGGGCAAGCGGCCAAGGAAATGCTGGGCAAAACCCCGGGGAACATCGTGGCCATCCGCCCCATGAAGGACGGGGTCATTGCTGATTTTGAAGTCACCGAAAAGATGCTGGAGTACTTCATCCGCAAAGCTCACGGCCGCTCGTTTTTCGTGCGCCCGCGCATCATCATTTCGGTTCCCTCGGAAATCACGCCGGTGGAAAAGCGGGCGGTGAAGGACTCGGCGCTCAGGGCGGGGGCCAGCGAGGTTTACCTGGTGGAGCAGGCCATGGCCGCGGCCATTGGAGCCGGGCTGCCCATCACCGAACCTTCCGGCAACATGATCGTGGACATTGGCGGTGGCACCACCGATGTGGCGGTGATTTCCCTGGCCGGCATCGTTTACTCCAAATCGGTGCGGGTGGCCGGCAACGAAATGGACGAAGCCATCATTTCCTACATCAAGCGCAAGTACAACCTGCTCATCGGCGAGCGCACCGCCGAGGCCATCAAGATCGAGCTGGGGAACGCCTACCCCGACGGCAACCAACGAACCATGGAGGTGAAGGGGCGGGACCTGGTGGAAGGCATCCCGAAGACGCTCACCATCACCGACGAGGAGGTGAGGGAAGCCCTGGCGGAAACCGTGAACGTCATCGTGGACACCGTGCGCACCGCCCTGGAACGCACGCCGCCGGAGCTTTCCGCGGACATCATTGACAAGGGCATCGTGCTGGCCGGGGGCGGTTCGCTGCTTCGCGGCCTGGACCAGCGGCTGCGGGAGGAAACGGGCATCCCCGTTTCCCACTGCGACGAGCCGGTTTCCGCGGTGGTGCGGGGTACCGGCATGATGCTCACCGACATGAGCCTTTTGAAGAAAATCGCCCTCGAATGACGTGGCTCGCCTCGCCCTCCGCCCCGATTTGAGCCTTGCCGTTGCCTGCCTGGGCTTGTACGTGGCGGCAGCGGCGCAGGTGCGAAGCGGTGCGGAGACGGCTTTGGCCATCGCCCACCGCGCCTTCACCCAACCCATCGTTGCCATGGCCAACCGCGCCTTGCTGGTGGCCGGGGACCTCAAGCTCGGCCGTCAAAACTGGCGCGAAACCCTGGCCCATCTGCAAGCGCTGGAGCGCCAGGTGGAGCGCTTGTCCCGGGAAAACCAACTGCTCACCAGCGAGCTTTTGGCCCTGCGCCAGGCCAACGCCGTGCTGGCCGCCTACCCTTCCCTGCAAGCGCAAGCCATCCTCGCTTCGGTGGTTTCCCGGGACGTGCTGGGGAGCCACACCCTGGTGCTGGACCGGGGAAGGCGGCACGGGGTGGAGCGGGATGCGGCGGTGCTGGCGGCCGACGGAGTTCTGGGGCGGGTGGATCTGGTGTGGGAGGACGCCTCCCGCGTGCAGCTCCTCTCCCACCCGGCGGCCGCCGCCGCAGCGCAGGTGGTGGGGGTGGAAGGGGAAGCGCTGCTGGTGGGCGGTGAACGCCCGCGCCTGGAGGGCTTCCCACCTTACACCACGGTCCCCCCTCAAGCTCCGGTGCTCACCACCGGCTCGGAGGGCATTTACCCACCGGGGCTGCCCCTGGGCATCAGCGGGGAAGCCAGGAACGAGGCGCTTTTTACGGTGGTGCCGGTGACCCTGGTGGCCCGCCCGGAAAAGGCCGTTTCGGTGCTGGTGATCCCCCGCTCCCGGAGGGCGCCGTGAGGTTTTTCCTGCTCTTGGTCCTGGCCCTGGCGGCGCAAGCGGCCCTCACCGCCCAGCAGGTGCCGTGGTTTCTGTCCAGCGTGCACGTTTGGCTGGTGGTGGTGGTGGGTCGGGCCCAGAGGCTCCCCGGAAGCCAAGCGGGGTGGTTCGGGTTACTGGCCGGTCTCGCCGCCGATGGGGTGCGGGGCTGGCCGTTAGGGCCTTCCGGCATTGCCGGAGCGGTGGCCGGCGCCACCGTGGCGCGGGCCAGCGTGGTTTTTGAGCTTTCCGGACCGCTCTTTTGGGTGGTGGGGACACTCCTGGCTTCCGGGTTGGCTGAGGGCACTCTGGCTCTGGTTTACCTCACCCTGGGAGCCCGGCCCCCCCACGGTTGGGTGGGTGCCGCCGCAGCCGTGGCCGGCACCGCGTTTTTGGGCTTCGTCACGGCAGCCAGCGAGTGGTGGTGGGGGCGGGTGTTTTCCCCGCAGGCTCGCCGGCGCCGGGCCTTGCGCCGGCGATGAGCTACGTCCGCGACGACCTGCGGCCGCTGCAAAGGCGCTTGGCGGCGCTGCTCTTGCTTACGCTTTTCGGCATTTTGATTTTGCTTTCCAGGCTCTGGGTGCTGCAGGTGCTGCAGCAGGAACGCTGGCGCCGCCTGGCGGAATCCAACCGGCTGCGCAAGGTGCCGCTGGAAGCCCCCCGGGGCACGGTGAAGGACGTCAACGGGGAAATCCTCCTGGACAACCGCCCTGCCTTTCAGCTCCTGGTGTTTCCCGAGGAAATGAAGGACCTGGAGGAAACCACGCGCTTTTTGGCCAGCATCGGCATTGCCAGCGAGCAGGAGGTAGGTAGCCGGCTTAAAAAGGCCATCAAAACCTCTTTTTTGCCCTCGGTCATTGCCGACAACCTCACGTTTTCCCAGGTGGCTGCCATTGCCGCCCACCGCGCCGAGCACAAGGAGCTGGAGGTCCACCCCACAACCCGCCGCCGTGTCCCCTTAGGCCCGGTGGTGGCCCATGTGGTGGGGCAACTGGGGGAGGTAACCCCCGAGCAGCTGGCCCAAAACCCCGAGCTGCGACCCGGGCAGCTGGTGGGACGCTCGGGGCTGGAGCGGGCTTACCAGCACGTGCTGGGCGGTGAGCAGGGCAACGTGGTGGTGGTGGTGGACGCTCTGGGGCGCCAGGTTTCCACCTTGGAGGAGGAAAAACCCGTTCCCGGAAGGCCCCTCACCGTCACCTTGGACTCAAGCTTGCAGCGGGAAGCCGCCAAAGCTTTAGGCCCCCAGGTGGGGGCGGTGGTGGCCCTGGATCCAAAAACCGGCGCGGTGCGGGTGCTTTTGTCGCAGCCGGCCTTCGATCCCGATCTTTTTGCCGGACATCTGGAACCCCAAAAATGGCAGGAGCTGGTGGCCGACCCCCTGCACCCTTTGAACAACCGCGCCCTCCAGGCCCTTTACCCCCCGGGCTCCACCATCAAACCGCTTTACGCTGCCGCCGCGTTGGCTTCCGGTGTGCGCACGCCCTCCCAAGGGGTCTTTTGCACCGGTGCTGTAAACATTTACGGCCACCCTTACCGCTGCTGGCTTAAGGGCGGGCACGGGCACGTGGCGCTGGAAGAAGCCATCGAAGCTTCCTGCGACACGTACTTTTACTACCTGGCCCGGGACGCCGGCATAGACCGCTTGGCCAGCTGGGCTCGGCTTTTCGGCCTGGGCTCCCCCACCGGCATTGAGCTTTCCGGTGAAGCTTCCGGGCTGGTGCCCGACGATGCTTGGAGCCGCAGGGTCCGTGGCCAGCCCTGGTACGCCGGCGAAACCATTTCCGTGGGCATCGGCCAAGGGCCCATTTTGGTGACGCCGTTGCAGCTGGCGGTGGCGTATGCGGCCCTGGTGAACGGCGGCTACCTGGTGACCCCTCACCTGGTGGAAGGCCAGGGCAAGCCTCCGAAACCGCTGGGGCTTCCGGCGGAAGCGCTGGCCGTCGCTCGCCGGGGGATGGAGAGGGTGGTGCAGGGGAACCGCGGCACCGCCCGCCGGTTGGGGGCGCTCCCCGCGAGCCTGGCCGGCAAGACCGGAACCGCACAGGTGATGCGCAAGAAAGAAGGGGTCACCTGGCGGGAGCTGCCCTGGGAGCAGCGCCACCACGCGCTTTTTGTGGGCTACGCCCCGGCTGAGGACCCGCGCCTGGTGGTGGCGGTGGTGGTGGAGCACGGCGGTGACGCCGCCAGCGTGGCGGCGCCGGTGGCCGGCCGCATCCTCGCCAAAGCCTTAGGGGTCCCGGAGGAGCTGGTGGACAAAATCATCGTGGCCGAAGTGTCACTTCCCGAAGGGCCTGCGGAACTCCCCGGAGGACAGCCGTGAAGCGCTGGGACCCCTGGTTGCTGCTTTCGGTGATGGCCATTTCCGCGGCCAGCTACTTAGCCCAGTCCTCCACCGCCCAAGCCCTGGACCGGCCAGGGTTTGCCTTCCGGCAGCTGGCCTGGCTGGTGGTGGGGTTTGCCCTCATGGTGCTGGTGGGGACCCTGGATTACCGGGTGCTGGCCCGCTTTTGGCCGCTGTTTTACACCGCCAGCGTGCTGGTGCTGATCGCTACTCTGGTGCTTGCTCCGGTGCGGGCGGGCACCAGGTCCTGGCTGGTGATTGGGGCCTTTACCGTCCAGCCTTCGGAGTTTGCCCGGGTGGTGGTGATCTTAACGTTAGCGGCGGTGGCCTCGGTCCACCAGGAGGCTTTGCTTGCGCCCCGCAAGGCGCTGGAGCTTTTTGGCCTCACTGCTTTGCCCATGGGCCTGGTGCTGCTGCAACCGGACCTGGGGGTGGCCCTCACCTTCCTCCCGGCTTTGTTTGCGGTGTTTTGGCTGGGGGGGTTGCGCACCAGGGTATGGGCCCTTTTGGGGACCGCCGCTGCCGTTCTTGCGGTGGTGGCCTTTTTTTCCCTGCTCAAGCCCTACCAAAAGGAACGCATCCTTACCTTTCTCCAACCCGACCGTGCCCCCCTTACCGCCGGTTACCAGCAGCGGCAGGCAAAAATCGCCGTGGGTTCGGGGGGGTTCACCGGCAAGGGCTTGAAATCCGGCACCCAGTCGCAGCTGCGCTTTCTCCCCGCCCAAAGGACCGACTTCATCTTTGCGGTGTGGGCCGAGGAAACCGGCTTTGCTGGTAGCGCGCTGTTGGTTTTTGCGTATGGGCTCCTGTTGTTTCGCGTTTTTTACACCGGTCTGCAAGCCCGCGACCGGCTGGGGTTGCTGCTTTCGGGGGGCGTGGGCGCAGTGATGGCCGCGCAAGTCCTGGTGAACATCGGCATGAACCTGGGGATCATGCCCACCACCGGCATTACCTTGCCGCTCTTGTCCTACGGGGGCTCCTCGGCTTTGGCCACGGGTTTAGCCCTGGGACTGGTGCAAAGCGTGTGGCGGCTGCGCTTTGCCAACGTGTGAGGGAGGCTTGCTACACTGCCCTGGGGTGCAACGGTGACCACCGCCATTTACGCTTCGGTCCTGCCTTTTGAAACCCGCGTGGCGGTGCGGGAAGACGATCGTCTCGTGGAGCTACACGTGGAGCGGGAAAAGGAGCGCTCCATCGTGGGCAACCTGTACAAAGGCAGGGTTTCCCGGGTGCTGCCGGGCATGCAGGCGGCGTTTGTGGACGTGGGCCTGGAGAGGGACGCATTCCTTTACGTGGACGACGTGGGGGAAGCGCTGGAAGAGGAGGACGTGGATCTCCAGGAGGTGCGGGCGCAAACCCCCATTCAGGACCTGCTGCGACCCGGCCAGGAGATCCTCGTGCAAATTACCCGCGAGCTGGGACCCAGCAAAGGCCCCCGCGCGTCCTCGCACATCACGCTCCCCGGCCGCTTTTTGGTGTTCATCCCGGGATCAAGCCACGTGGGGGTTTCCCGCCGCATCACCGACCAAAAGGAGCGGGAACGACTGCGGGCCTTGCTGGGGGAGCTACCCAAACCGGGGGGCGTGATCGTGCGCACCGCCGGCGAGGGACGCAGCCTGGCCGACTTTGAGCAGGACCTGGCCTTCCTGCAAGCCACCTGGGAGCACATCCGCCAACGCTGGGACACCACCGCGGCGCCCGCCCTGCTGTACTCCGAGCTTGACCTGCTGCTGCGGGTGGCCCGGGATGTGGCCCGGGACAACGTGCGGGAGTTCTGGGTGGATGACCCCGGGGCCTTTCGACGGGTAGTGGAGTTCTTCCAGCGGGTGCAACCGGAGCTGGTTTCCACCGTGAAGCTGTACACCCGCACCACCCCCATGTTTTTTGCCTTTGGCCTGGAGGAGGAAATCAGCAAGGCCCTTTCCCCCTGGGTTGACCTGCCCTCCGGGGGGTCGCTGGTGATTGAGCAAACCGAAGCGCTGGTGGTCATCGATGTGAACACCGGGCGCTACGCCAAGGGCCAAGACCTGGAAGAAACGGTGTTCCACATCAACCTGGAAGCCGCCAGGGAGATCCCGCGGCAGCTCAGGTTGCGTAACCTGGGCGGGATCGTGGTGGTGGACTTCATAGACATGGAAGACCCCGAGCACCGCAACGCGCTTTTGGAAGCCTTCCGCAAAGAGCTGGCCAGGGACCGCGCCCGGACCCTGCTGGGTCCCGTGGGTCCCTTTGGTTTGGTGCAGTTGACCCGCAAGCGCACCTCCGCTTCCCTCTGGAAAACCCTCACCACCCCCTGCCCCTTCTGTCAGGGCCTTGGTCGCATCAAGTCCCCGGAAACCGTGGCCTTGGACATTTACCGCCTGGT
Source organism: Thermoanaerobaculum aquaticum (assembly GCF_000687145.1). Classification (NCBI taxonomy): domain Bacteria; kingdom Pseudomonadati; phylum Acidobacteriota; class Thermoanaerobaculia; order Thermoanaerobaculales; family Thermoanaerobaculaceae; genus Thermoanaerobaculum; species Thermoanaerobaculum aquaticum. The sequence goes on along the minus strand of NZ_JMFG01000017.1, from coordinate 31,155 downwards.
TTTGGATCGAGCCCAGGAGCTGGGGGCACGCGTTTTTGCGGTGCGGGCGCACCCCGAGGTGGTGAAGCTCCTCAAGGGCGATTTGGCGCCGTTGCTGCAAACCCTGGAGCAGGGGTATGGCTTGCGGGTGGAGCTGGCGCCCGGTTCAGACCCGCACCCGGCGCACTTCGAGCTCATCCCCAAAGCTTAAGGAGGCAACCATGAAAGCAAAGACCTTCCTTACCATCGTGCTGACGCTTGCCACCGCAGCCTACGCTGGGGAAAAACGCGCCTTTACCATTGCTGACCACTTCCGGGTGGTGGGGGTGGCCGACCCCCAGGTTTCCCCCGACGGAGCCTGGGTGGCTTACGTCACCAACCACACCGACCTGGAGCGGGGTAAACGCTGGAGCCACATCTGGCTTATGCCCACCGCCGGCGGCACCCCCCGCCAGCTCACCCAGGGGGAATTTGCCAACTCCAGCCCCGCCTTCTCGCCAGACGGCAAGTTCTTGGCGTTCGTTTCCAACCGCGAGGACAAAACCCCGCAGGTGTACCTCCTCCCCATGGCCGGCGGCGAGCCCCGCAAGCTCACCAGCTTCCCTGGGGGCGTGAGCGATCCCATCTGGCACCCCTCGGGCAAGTTCTTAGCGGTGACAGCCCAGGTTTACCCGGAATGCGGTGCCAACGTGGAGTGCCACAAGAAAATTTCCGAAGGCGTGGAAAAAGGCCCGCTTTTCGCCCACCTGGCCGATGACCTGCTGTTCCGGCACTGGGACAGCTGGCGGGACGGGCTTTACACCCACGTCCTTTTGGTGCGGGTTGCCGACGGCACCCTGGTGGACCTCACCCCGGGAAGCTTTGACGCCCCCACCTTTTCTCTGGGTGGCGATCCGGGCTACGCCTTTTCCCCCGACGGTCAAGCACTGGTGTACGTTTCCAACCACGACCCTGACCCCGCCCTTTCCACCAACGCCGACCTCTGGTGGCTACCCCTGGACGGGGAAGGAAACCCCAAGGGCGAAGCCAGAAACCTCACCGCCGCCAACAAAGGCTGGGACGGACATCCGGTGTTTTCACCGGACGGCAAGTTTCTGGCCTACCGCACCCAAAAAACGCCAGGCTACGAATCGGACCTCTTCCGCCTGGCGGTGTACGACCTTAAAACCGGCAGCTCGCGGGTGGTTTCCGGCAGCTTCGACAACTGGATCGTGGACCATGCCTTTTCCTCTGATGGCAAGGCCATCTTCTTCAAAGCCGAAGAGGCCGGACGCACGCCGGTGTACCGCCTGGATTTGGCCAGCGGCTCTTTCGCCAAAATCCTCACCGACGCCACCATTGACGCCCTGGTGGTGAGCCCGCAAAACCAGCTTCTTTACTCCCGGCGCTCGGTGGGCGAGCCCCCGGAGCTTTACGCCTTCGACCTGCAGACCCGCTCCCGCCGGCAACTCACCCAGCACAACCAGGCCCTCAAGGACGAGGTGGACATCCGCCCGGCCGAAGAGCTGTGGGTGGACTCAGGTCGCGGCTACAAAATCCACGTGTTCCTGGTGAAACCGCACAACTTTGACCCCAACAAAAAGTACCCGCTCATCCTCAACGTGCACGGAGGCCCCCAGTCCCAGTGGGCCGATGCCTACCGGGGGGACTGGCAGGTGTACCCCGGCCTGGGCTACCTGGTGGCCTTTGCCAACCCCACCGGCTCCACCGGGTACGGCCAGGCCTTTGTGGACGCCATTGCCCGGGATTGGGGGGGGAGGGTCTTTGAAGACCTCATGGCGGTCACTGATTACCTGGAAAAGCTGCCCTTTGTGGACAAAAACCGCATGGGCGCCATGGGCTGGTCCTACGGCGGCTACATGATGATGTGGTTTGCCGGGCATACCCAGCGTTTTGCCGCCTTGGCAGCCATGATGGGCGTGTACAACCTGGAAGCGTTCTGGGGCTCCACCGAGGAGCTCTGGTTCCCCGAGCACGATTTGGGTGGCCTCCCTTGGGCCAGCGAGGACTACCGGAAGTTTTCCCCTTCGAGCTTTGCCAAAAACTTCCGCACCCCCACCTTGGTCATCACCGGGGAAAAGGACTTCCGCGTTCCCTACACCCAGTCCCTGGAGTTCTTCACCGCCCTGCGTCGGCAGGGTGTGCCCGCGCGCCTGGTGGTTTTCCCCAACGCCAGTCACTGGCCCTCCTGGTACGACATGGCCTTTTACTACCTCCTCCATGCCGACTGGTTCCACCGCTACCTGGGGGGCGATCCCCCTCCCTGGGACATCCAGCAGTTCTTGCGCAACCAGGTTTTCGAAAAGAAGCCCTAGGGAACAACGGGAAACCCGCCAAGCGTTAGCACCAATGGCATGGAGCAGAAGGGTTTCTGGCAAAAGGCGGCCTCCGGGCTCATCCGCCAGCTCACCGAAGAGCTAGGAAGGGAGAGGCTACGGAAGCTGCAAACCAAAAAACCCCTCAAGCACGGGGGGCTGGCCCTGGGGTGGTTGGGGAGCGGCGTCCTGGGTCTGGTGCTGGCGGTGCAAGGGGTCCAGCCCGCTCTTTGGCCTTTCGGGATTGCTCTGCTCGGCCTTTTCGCCTTCAACGGCACGGTCCTGCTCCATGAGGTGTTGCACGGCCTGGTGTTCCCCCGCCGGCGCCCCAGGGTCGAACGGCTGCTGGCCCTCCTTTACTCGGCCCCTTGCGGAATCTCCCCCTCCCAGTTCACCCGCTGGCATTTGGACCACCACGCCGAGCTGGGGGACCCGGAAAGCGATCCCAAGCGCCATCACCTTTCCCCCAAACGCAACTCCCGCCTGGTCAAGCTTGCCTACTGGACGCCGGCGCTGTTCTTCATTTACTTTCGGGCGGCGCGCCGGGAGGCCCAAAGGTACGACCGGGGTTTGCGCCGGCGGATCCTCTGGGAGCGGTTGGGCTTCACCGCCGGGCATTTGGCCTTGGCCTTTGCCTTGGTGAGTCTCTCCGGCTGGGGGTTGTGGCTGCGGGTCCACGCCCTGCCCCTGTTTGTGGCTTTCCCCGTGTGGTTTGCCTTAAACCGCCTGGGCCAGCACTACGCCATTGACCCCAAAGACCCGGCGCAGTGGGGCACGCTCATGGTTCGCTCACCGTACCTTTGGGACCTGCTCTTCCTCTTCTCCAACTACCACCTGGAGCACCACTACTTACCGGCAGTGCCGGCGTACAACCTGCCTAAGCTCCGGCAGGCTCTGGAGCCGTTCTTTGCCCGGCGGGGCATCCGCCCCCGCACTTACCGCTCCTTGCTTTACGATTGGTTCGTCCGCAACTGCCCGCCCCACGCCAACTGGGAAGAGGAAATGCTGGTGGGCTAGGCGTAAAATCCCCCCTGGAAAAAACGATGAGCCAAGAAGACCCGTCGCTCGCCTTGCTCCTGGCGCTTTTGGACCAGGCTTACGACCACCGCTCCTGGCACGGACCCAACTTGCTGGGGTCCCTGCGGGGGGTCAGCTGGAAGCGGGCCCTGGAGCGACCGGGTCCCCAGCGCCATTGCATTTGGGAAATCGTGCTCCACTGCGCCTATTGGAAGTACGTAGCCTTGAGGAAGCTCCCCCCCGGTATGAAACGAGGCTCTTTCCTGCTCAAGCCTGCTAACTGGCCTCACCTTCCCGCCGCACCAACACCTGAGGATTGGGAGGCGGCCAAGGCTTGCCTTCACGTTTACCACGAAAGCCTTCGCCGCCGTGCACTTGCCTTGGAACCGCACGACCTCCAAGCGCGGGCGGGAGAATGGAGCGTGTGGCAAACCCTCTCCGGGGTAGCTGCCCACGATCTTTACCACGCCGGACAAATCCAGCTTCTCAAGAAACTTACAGCACGAGTCTAGGCGGTTAACCTTGAGCCACCCCAGGAGTTTTGCTAGGCTTTGTCTGGCAGCGGAGAGGTGCTGGAGTGGTCGAACAGGGCTGCCTGCTAAGCAGTTGTCCTGGGTAATCCCGGGACCGGGGGTTCGAATCCCCCCCTCTCCGCCAATGACAAAACCTGGCTGTTTTCAAAGCGAAGGAGATCCTTAGCAGCACTCGCAACGCCTGGTGAACGTGGCACCCGCACCCCAAATGTGGGACCTGCGCTCCGTCGCAGGTCTTTTTTCTGTTTGCCGCCGCGGAGCGGCGGCCCCACATTCCTCGCGGCGGCCCCACATTCCTCGCGGCAGGCCCGGACCGGCGAACCCGCGCGTGTTCGCCAAAAGGGCGAAAAAAACCCGAACTGGTACCGCTGTTTTTGAACGCTTGTACAATCCTTTCAGGGGCCAACGCCGTGGGCAAAACCAACCGCTCCCTGCGCATCCTGTTGGTGAAACCTCCGGCGGAGCTTGCCACCATTCGCGCCCTGGAGCGCTTTCAGCGGCTGGAGCCTTTGGAGCTTTCGTACCTGGCGGGGGCGTTGCCGCCGTACCATGCGGTACGCGGGCTGGATTTGCGCCTGTCCTACCGCCCCTGGCGAAGGTTTGTGCGCGAAGTGAAGGACTTTGAACCTCATCTCGTGGGCATCACCGCTTTTTCCCACGAGTACCGCCAGGCTCTGGCTCTGGCCCAGCTGGCCAAGAAGACACTGCCAAAGGTGACGGTGGTGGTGGGCGGACACCACGCCACCGCCCATCCCGATAGCTTCAACCACCCGCACGCGGTGGACTGGGTGGTGCGGGGTGAAGGGTGCGGGCCTTTTTCCCAGCTGGTGGCGGCCCTGGCTGCTAACGAGCTGCCGGAGCCTTCCGCTGCCCTGCTCCCCACCGGCGAGCTTTTCCAGGAGCTGGCAAAGCTGCCTCCCCCGGTGTTTCCTCCGGCCACCCAACTTCCCCGCCCCCGCCATGACCTTTGGGATCTTTCCCGCTACGCCATCGTCTGGACCCACGAAAACCCCCGGGCCTTTGCCCCCCTCTGGCGCCCGGTGGCCATGGTGCGCTCCTCCTTTGGTTGCCGCATGCGCTGCAGCTTTTGCCCGGTGCCGGTGCTGTTTGGAGGCAAGCACTGGCCCCGGGACCCCGAAGATGTAGCCGAGGAAATTGCCCAGCTTCCGGTGGACTGCGTTTATTTTTCCGACGACGAGAATTTCCTCGACCGGGAGTTTTCCCTCCAGTTAGCTGAGGCTTTGGCGAAAAAGGGCGTGCGGAAACGCTACTTTGCCTGGGTGCGCTCCACCACCGTGCTGAAAAACCCCGAGGTGCTCCGCGCGTTTCGCGAGGTGGGCCTGGACTGCGTGTTTGTGGGCTTTGAGTTTGCTACCGACCGGGAGCTACGGGCGGTGAACAAGGGCGCCACCGTGAACCACAACCTCCGGGCCCACGAGCTCTTGCGGCAGCTGGGCATTGCCGTGCACGGGGCCTTTATGGCCCTGCCCGGGTTTACCCATGAGGACTTCGATACCCTCGAAGCGTACCTGCGGGAAATGCCACCGGCGGAAACCAGCTTCACGGTGTGCTGCCCTTCCCCGGGGACCCCCAACTGGGAGCAGGAAAAAGCACGCTTTTGGGTCGAGGACCCGTTTGTGGTATACGACTGCATGCACCCCCTCACCCCCACCACCTTACCCCTGGATCAGTTCGCCCGGCGCTTTGCCCGCCTCCACCATGTGGCCGCCCCCCGTCACCCGCTGCGGCAAACCCGGGTGCCGCTCCACCCCGGCCACGTACTCCGGGTGGAGTGGGCCCACCGCCGTTACCTGGCGCACCTGCGGCACATGGCGGCTCATCTCGCCAGGGCCGGATGGACCCCAGGCCCGCAGGAAAACCAAACCCAGGGTCGTTCAGTACACTAGGCGGGGGGTGCTTGTGAGAACGATCCATGCTCTGGCTTTGGCGCTGTTAAGCTTGCCGCGATTGGCAGCAACCGCTTCAGACTTCCCGCGCCTGGGGGCGCAAGCGGAGCGGGAGCTGCGGGCCCACGTGCGGTTTTTGGCCGCAGATGTGCTGGAAGGGCGGGCACCGGGCAGCCGGGGAGGGCAGGTGGCCCGGGCTTACCTGGCCAGCCAGTTGGAGGCTTTCGGCTATCTTCCCGCCGGGGACAACGGCAGTTATGAGCAAAGGGTGCCCATGGTAGGGGTGGAAACCCAGGCCCCGGCTCGCTGGTCCTTTGCCGGAGCCAAGGGCCAGCTGGCTTTGGAAAACCGCAGGGACTTCGTGGTGTTTTCGGGGTTGCAGCAGGACAAGGTGGTGCTCCCCGTTTCCGAGCTGGTGTTCGTGGGCTACGGTATCGTGGCCCCTGAGTTTGCCTGGGACGATTTCAAAGGCTTGGACGTGCGCGGCAAGGTGCTGGTGTTCCTCAACAACGACCCCGATTGGGATCCTCAGCTTTTTGCCGGCCAAACCCGGCTTTACTACGGCCGCTGGTCGTACAAGTACGAGATGGCCGCAAAGCTAGGAGCCGCCGGGGCCATCATCATCCACACCACCCCTTCCGCCGGCTACCCCTGGGAGGTGGTGGTGAGCTCCTGGAGCGGGCCGCAGTTTGAGCTCCCCGCCCGGGACGAGCCGCGGGTGCCGGTGAAGGCGTGGGTCACCGAAGAGGCGGCGCGAAAGCTCTTTGCCCTGGGTGGCAAGTCACTGGAGGAGCTTTTGGCCAAAGCCAAAAGCCGGGAGTTTCGCCCGCAAAGCTTGGGGGTCACCACCAGCCTCGTGTTGGAAAACAAGCTGAGCCAGGTGGAGGGGGCCAACGTCCTGGGTTTGCTCCCGGGCTCCGATGAAAAGCTCAAAGAGGAGCTGGTGGTGCTTTCGGCGCACCACGATCACCTGGGCGTGGGGCTTCCCGACGCCCGCGGGGACAGGATTTACAACGGGGCCCGGGACAACGCCGCCGGCTGCGCGCAGGTGCTGGTGATGGCCAAGGCTCTGGCGGAGCTCCCCACCCGGCCTAAACGCTCGATTTTGGTGGCCTTCGTGGATGGGGAAGAGTACGGCCTTCTGGGTTCGGCCTATCTGGCAGCGCACCCACCGGTCCCCCCGGGGAGAATTGCGGCCATCGTGAACTTTGACGGCGGCAACATCTTTGGCCGCACCCGCGATGTGGCCCACATTGGCCGGGGGAAGAGCAGCCTGGATGCGGTGCTGGAGCTCGCCGCCGCGCAGCAGGGGCGCACGGTGGTGGGGGACCCCTTCCCCGACCGCGGTTCTTTTTACCGCTCCGACCACTTCAGCTTTGCCCGCATTGGCGTTCCCGGCCTTTACTTCAAATCCGGCACCGACTACCTGGGAAAGCCCGCTGGGTGGGGCAGGCAGATGGCCGAACAGTGGGAAGCCCAGCACTACCACCGCCCCTCGGATGAGCTCACCCCCGATTGGGACTTTTCCGGCATGGTGGAGGATACCGAGCTGGGCTTCTGGTGCGCTTTGCGGGTGGCCAACGACCCTGCCCTTCCCCAGTGGGTTCCCCAGGACGAGTTTGCTCCCGCACGGGAGCAGGCCCTCAAAGCGATGGCCACCGGCCAGGAACGCCCATGATCCACCCTGACCACGCCCTGGAGCTTCTGGCCTCCACGGCAAAACCCCTGCCCGCCCGGGCGGTGAGCCTCAGCCGGGCAGCAGGTCACGTGCTGGCCCAGGAGGTGCGGGCCCGGGTTTCCTTTCCCCCGGCGCCGGTGGCAGCCATGGACGGCTACGCGGTACGCCTCCCCGAAGCCTGCGGTCAGGCTTTGCCCATGCTCTTCACAGTGGCCGCCGGGGACGATCCTCCCCCTTTGCCAGCGGGGGGCTGCGCCCGCATTTTCACCGGGGCGGTGGTTCCCGAGGGAGCCACGGCCGTGGTGGCCCAGGAGGACGTGGAGCTGGTGGGCGGGCAGGTGCGCTTCCCCGCCCAAATTTCTCCGGGGGACAACATCCGCCAGAAGGGCGAGGTTTTCGCCCAGGGTGAGGTTTTGGCCGAAGCCGGGGTGGTGCTCACCCCGGCGCACCTCGCCCTCCTGGCCGCGGCCGGCAAAAAGCGCCTTGTGGTGCATCCCAAGCCCCGGGTGGCGGTAGTGGCCACCGGCTCGGAGCTGGCGGATGAAAAGCTTACCCGCGGCAAAATCTTCGACAGCAACACCCCCATGCTGGAAAGCTTCCTTTTGCTGTCAGGCTTTGCGGTGGCGGCCAAAGCCCGGGTGCCCGATCAACTGGATGCGCTTCAAAAAACCCTTACCAGTCTTTTGGCCCACGCCGATGTGGTCATCACCACCGGCGGGGTTTCCGTGGGGGATTTGGATTTGCTCCCGCAAGCGGTGCAGGAGCTGGGCGGGGAGGTGATTTTCCACAAGGTCGCCATGCAGCCGGGCAAACCGGTGCTGGCTGCTAAAGTTGGGGAGCGCTTCATCCTCGGCCTTCCCGGCAACCCCGTTTCCGCCTTGGTGGGCTTCCGCCTCTTTGCCTTGCCGCTGCTGCGGGCTTTGGCCGGATTTGCCCAGGCCTTCCACGAGCCGTGGACACCCCTGCCGCTGGCCGGACCGGTGAGCAACCGCGGCCAGCGGGTGCAGTTTCGCCCCGCGCGAGAGCTTCCCAGCGAGACCGGCAAAGCGGTGGAGGTGCTCCCCTGGAAAGGCTCCCACGACCTCAAAGCCGCCGCGCAAGCCACCCATCTCGCCCGCCTGGACGCCGGCTTTGCCGGCCAAGCGGGGGACAGGGTGTTGGCAGTGGAGCTTTACCGCCCACGGTAGCTTGAAGCCTGCCGTTTTTGTTGCAAACCCCTCAGGTCTTCCACGCTAAAAAACCGGCTCCCTTCGGCGTGCACCAACCAAAAACCATCGGGGAACGAGCGGATCGCGCTCACCGGACGGCTGGAATCGATTTGCAAGCACTGCCAGCCCTGCGCACCGTCGGCAAGCCAGTAAAGGAGCTTTGCCTCACCCGCAGGCTTTACCAGCAAATCCTTCCCCATGGTACCAACCCAGGCCACCCACGGTTCCCGCGGCGCTGGCCTCAGTTCCACCTGGGGTGGCCGGCGCGTGGCGTCTTTAAGCTCGGCAGCGAGGCTTTTCTCCAGCTCCAAAGCGCGGTTCGCTTTTCGCTCATCGGGCTCAACTGGAAGCCGAATAGGAGCAGCAAATTGCCGCTTTTTCGCACCGGTCGCCGTTAAAAGCGTGGTTTCACCGGTAAATCCATCCACCACCCACAAGCCCCCGTCCTCCCTCACTGCCACCCACTTCTTCCCGGGCTCCCCTTCCCGCTCATGACGGAGAACCGGCTCCGGCGGAAGAGAAGGGTCCAACCCCCACTGCCAAAGCACCACGTCTCCCTTTTCTGCAGCCCACGGTGCCCAAAAAAGCCGGTCGCGAGTTAACACTGGGTCCGCCGGCGGTGAAGCATCCACGCTACCCAAGAAAGCCTCCGCGCGAAATACCAAGATGCGAGAACCTGAGACCAAGGCCACAAGCTCAGCGCCCGGACCCACGCTGACCTGCTGAACGCCTATTGTTACCTTTTTGCCGCTTTGATCCTCCACCGTGCGGGGCGACGGCAATAACCCCCGAAGCCAGAGAATACGCTCTTCGTTCCTTCTGCCATGGTGAAAGAGCTGTACGCGCACATGGCTCGGCTCGGCAAGCTCCTTTTGTGGGACGTAGACCACCGCCACCCAAGAGCCAGTAACAGCCAAAAAGGGAAGATCATCGGAGTCTTTATCAACCGCGTAGGGGAGGGGGCGTGGTACCCCCTCCCCCAAAGCAAGACAGCCGCCGTCTTCCAAGCCAAAAGCCAACGACGAAAAGAAAACCAGAAAAGAGAACACCAGCTTCATTTCAGTCTTCTCAACAGTAGGTCACTGTCACCGTACCCAGGTATCCGTAGTAAACCACGGAATATGTCCCGTCATCGAGCCTCACCAGCCGTTCTCCCTGGAACTTGTGGCAGACCTGCTTGGTGCAATTACCTACGCGCTCCGTATGGCATACGTCAATTTAAGCTACGGCAGGAGCAGCCAACCCGGCCACTACTCCCAAGCTCAAGAAAACACCTCGCAACGCTTTCGTCATAACCTTTCCTCCCTTCTTCCTGCCCCGCTCCCGGGCGCGGGCTTTTTTTCGGCGGGACAGTACCACGCCTTTTTTTTTGTTGTCAACCCGCGGGACCCCGGACTTATCGCGTCAGTGGTCAGCAGTTGCGAAGAAAGTACACTTAAAGCTCCCACGATCTTAAAGCTGCCGCTTCCGCCAACCTGTTGGTGCGGTTGGAGCCAGGGCGCGCTTATGGCGCCGGGGAAGCGGTGCCGGCGCTGGGTCTTTTTTAGATTGCGTCTTACTTCACGAGCAGCTTGCCTTTTGCTGATAAAAGCCCCATAGTGTGATTGTCTCCGACCCGGGCCGCCTAAAGGCTTGCGCCCAAGGCGGACGGGCGGTGGGCACCGGCCAAGGGGCCGGTGGACCCCAAGGGCCGTCCTGGAAACGGGGCGACCTCCCGGCTTTGGAAAGGAGGCAACGTGACCGCTCAACCCCCACCTTCCTTAAAGCCCCAAACGTTAAGGCTTTCTCTCACCGACCGTTGCAACCTGCGGTGCCGCTACTGCATGCCGGCCAAAGGGGTGGCTTTTATCCCCCACAGCCAGCTCCCGAGCTTGGAAGAGCTCGCTCAGGCCGTGGCCTTTCTGGTGCAGCACCTGCGGGTGAACCGGGTGAAGCTCACCGGCGGTGAGCCTTTGGTGCGCAAGGGCGTGGTGGGGCTGGTGGCGATGCTAGCGGGCCTTTCCGGCATCGAGGAAGTTTCCATGACCACCAACGGCACCCGCTTGTCGGCCCTGGCAGCCGAGCTCAAAGCCGCAGGGCTTGCCCGCGTGAACGTTTCCCTTGACACCTTAAACCCCGAGCGCTTCCGGGAGCTCACCCGCGGTGGAGATGTCACCGAGGTGCTGGCGGGCATTGCTGCTGCTCAGCGGGAAGGGCTTTCGCCGGTGAAGCTCAACGCCGTGCTGCGGGCCTCAACCTTTCGGGAGGACGTGCCGGAACTTCTGGCTTACGCCTGCGCCCAAAAGCTTGAGCTGCGCTTCATCGAGCTCATGCGCACCGGCACGGAGGCCGCCTGGGCAGAGCGGGAGTACGTGAGCGCCCAAAAGGTGCAGGCGTTTCTTGCTCAACAGGGGGAGCTTATCCCGCTGGTGGGGCAAGCGAACGGCCCGGCCCGCCGCACGCTGTTCCGCTTTTCCGGTGGCGAGGTGCTGTTGGGCTGGATTACCCCGGTTTCCCACAGCTTCTGCGATGCCTGTAACCGGTTGCGTTTGGATGCCCAGGGGAGGCTACGGCGCTGCCTGATGGACCCCTACACCGTGCCCCTGGTGGCGCTCCTGCGCCAGGGGGAGAAAAAGGCCCTGGCGGAGCTTTGGCCGTACCTGGCGGACAAAAAGCCGCCGGCGGCCATGCAATCCCAGCTCCCCATGAGCGCCGTGGGAGGCTAGCATGAGCGAGCTTACTCATTTGGATGAGCAGGGCCGCACGCGGATGGTGGACGTGGGGGAAAAGGCCCCAACCCACCGGCGGGCGGTGGCCGCCGCCACCCTGGTGGTGGGGGAGGCCATTGCCCGGGCCGTTCGGGAAGGCAAAACACCCAAGGGCAACGTGTTCGAAGCGGCTCGCCTGGCCGGCATTGCCGCCGCCAAGCGCACCTGGGAGCTCATCCCCCTCTGTCACCAGCTCCCCCTGGACTGGGTGCAGGTGGACTTCGCGCTGGAAGCCGACCGCATCCACATTCGCGCGGAAGCCAAGGCTTTTGCCAAGACCGGTGTGGAAATGGAGGCGCTCACCGCGGCGACCGTGGCCGGTTTGACGCTTTACGACATGCTCAAGGCGCTGGGCAAAGGCATGGTTTTGGAAAACCTGGGGCTCTTGGAAAAGGAAGGCGGCAAGTCCGGCCTTTGGCGACGGGAGGAAAGCCATGCAGGGTGAAGTGGCGTTCGTTTGCATTTCGGAAAAGAAGGGCACCCCGAAGCACGCCATCCCCTCCGGGGAGCTGGTGGCCGGCTTTGGCTTGGCCGGCGATGCCCACGGCGGTGACTGGCACCGCCAGGTGAGCTTGCTCGATGAGGCGGACATTGACTTCATGCGCAGTAAGGGCTTAAACCTCAAACCCGGGGCTTTTGGGGAAAACCTGGTGGTGCGGGGCTTGTCCCTGGATTCGCTGGGCATTGGCACCCGCCTGGCCGTTGGCGAAGCCCGCCTGGAAATCACCCAGGTCGGGAAGGAGTGCCACACCCGCTGTGCCATTTACTACAAGACCGGCGACTGCATCATGCCCCGGGCCGGGCTTTTTGCCCGGGTGGTGCGGGGAGGCCCGGTGGCCCCGGGGCAAAGCATCCAGGTGGAACGGCTGGTCCCGCGGGAGGCCACGGTGGCTGCGGTCGTCACCGTTTCCGATTCCGCCAGCCGCGGGGAAGCAGCGGACACCGCCGGTCCAGCAGTACAGGCGCTGCTGGCCGAAAAGCTTGGGGCCTTCGTGGCCGAAGCTGCGGTGGTCCCCGATGAGCTGGCGGTGATCCAAAAAACCCTCCGGGACCTGGCCAGCCGGGGTTTGGACCTCATCCTCACCGTGGGCGGCACCGGCCTGGGGCCTCGCGATGTGACCCCCGAAGCCACCCGGGGGGTCATCCAGCGGGAGGTGCCGGGTCTTGCGGAAGCCATGCGCGCCGCTTCCGCCCAAAGGACGCCCAGGGCGTGGCTGCAGCGGGGGGTTGCCGGGGTTGTGGGGCGCACGCTCATCGTCAACCTCCCCGGGTCCCGGCGGGCGGCCTGCGAAAACCTGGAGGTCATCCTGCCCCTCTTGCCCCACGCCGTTGCTTTACTGCGGGGGCACACCGCCCACCCGGAGACCGACCGGGAAAGGCAGGAGGCCCTGGCCTGATGCTTTTCGCGCTCGTTTTGAGCCTCGCGGCCCCTCCCCCGGAGCTTTTGGTCTTTGCCGGCGCCGCCAGCAAGCCGGTTCTGGACGAAGCCGCCGTGGCTATCCAGCAGGATTTGGGGATCAGGCTGACCTTTTCCTACGGGGGCTCGGGAACCGTGCTTTCGCAAATGGAGCTGGCCCAAAAGGGCGACATCTACATCCCCGGCAGCCACGACTGGCTGGAGCGGGCCATCGAACGAAAGCTGGTGGATGCCAAAACCCGGGTGGATTTTGTCTTCCTGCGCCCGGCGCTTTTGGTGCTGAAAGGCAACCCCAAAAACGTGCGGGGGCTTGCGGACCTGGCCCGGGAGGACATCCGCGCCGCGGTTGCCGATCCCCGCACCGTGTGCGTGGGGGAGTACGGGGAAAAGGTGCTGCAGCGCGCCGGGCAGTGGGAGCGGATCATGCCCAGGTTGGGTCGGGCCCATTCCTGCGAGGCGGTGGCCAACCTCCTGGGCACCAAAACCGTGGATGCGGTGCTGGGCTGGGACGTCTTCGTGCGCTGGTTCCCCGGCGAAGTGGAAGAAGTGCCCCTTCCGCCGGAGCTCACCCCGGAGCAAGCTTCGGTGGCCGGCGCCGTTTCGGTGTTCTCCAAACACCCCAGAAAAGCCCTGGAGGTGCTCCGGTGGCTGGCAGGACCCAAAGGGAAGGCCATTTGGCGCAAGTACGGCTACCGCACCGAGCCCTAGGGCAGTCCCCCTTCGGCCTTGCCGCCACCAGCTCGGCGGTGGTGCTGGCCCTTTTCGTGCTTTGGCTTTTGGCCGGCCTGGCGCGCTTGGCCCTGGTGGGACCTGGCCGAAAGCCGGCCACCGCCATCCTGGTCCCTCTGGGTTTGAGTTTGGCCTCGGCCAGCTTGGCCACGTTGTTGGCCCTGCTTTTGGGGGTGCCGGCCGCCTGGTGGCTGGCCCGCAGCCGCTGGGGCGGACGGGGCTGGGTGGGTCTGCTTTTGGACCTGCCGCTGGTGCTTTCCCCGGTGGCTTTGGGCACAGCGCTTTTGCTTTTTCTGCAGTTCCCCCCCGGCTCGCTTTTGGAAAGGCTCATCGGTGTGACCTTCCGCTTCCCCGGCGTGGTGCTGGCCCAGTTCACGGTGGTCTTGGCCCTGGTGGTGCGCACCGCCGCCGCTGCCTTTGCGCAAGCGAGCTGGGAGCTGGAAAGACACGCCATCACCTACGGGGCAGCCCGCTGGTTCGTCCTCACCCAGGTCACGCTGCCGGCCAGCAAACCCGGGCTTTTGGCTGCAGCGGTGCTGGCCTTTGGTCGGGCCTTGGGGGAGTTTGGCGCCACCGTTACCGTGGCCGGAACCATCCCCGGGCGCACCGAAACCCTGGCCACCGGGGTTTACATGGCGTTAAGCGCCGGGGAGCTGCGGTTGGCTGCCCAACTGGCTTTGGTTTTGGTGCTGGCGGCCGCTTTGGCCCTGGCTGCGGTGCGGTACTGGGAGAAACGGTGAACCCGGCGCTGGAACTTCAAGGGCTTGTGGTGCGGCGCGGGTCGTTCCAGCTAGGGCCCGTAAACCTCACCGTGGCTGCCGGCGAGTACCTGGTGGTGCTGGGTCCTTCCGGTGCCGGCAAAACCGTGCTTTTGGAAACCATGGCCGGCTGGCATCCAGCCGCAGAAGGCGCGGTTTTGTGCCAGGGGCAGCCGGTGTTGGCGGTCCCCCCCCGGCAGCGGCGCATGGCTTACCTTTCCCAGCATTTGCCCTTGCTTCCCCGCAGCTCGGTGCTGGAAAACCTCACCTTTGGCGTGCGCTGTCGGGGTGAAAGCCCTGATCGGGAGCTTCTACAGCACCTGGTGGCCATGCTGGGGCTGGAAGGCCTCCTGGAGCGGGGCGATGTGCGGACCCTATCCCGGGGTGAGCAGCAGCGGGTGGCTTTGGCGCAAGCGCTGCTCACCCGTCCCCGCATCTTGCTTTTGGATGAGCCCTCCACCGCCCTGGACCCCCACCGCAAGCCGGAGCTCTGGCAGCTCTTGCGCACCCTGCACCGGGAGTTTTCCTGTACCGTGGTGCACGTCACCCACGACCGCAACGAGGCTTTCTTCCTGGGGCAAAGGGTTGCCGTGGTGCTGGCCGGAAAGCTGCACCAGCTGGCCACCCCCCAGGAGCTTTACCACCAACCGGCCACCTTGGCCGTCGCCCAGTTCTTGAGCCCGGAAAACCTCTGGCCGGTGGCCTCCGCCACCCCGGAGGGGTCGGGGCTGCGGGTGACCCTCGCGGTGCCGGTGACCCTGGAGGTGGCCCGCCGGGGACCCGCGGCGTTTGTGGGCATCCGCCCCGAGGAGGTGGCCATCATTGACCCCCACCGCCCCCTGGGACCGCAGGTGCAGCACAACCTTTTCCCGGCCACGGTGCGGGATCTGGTGTTTTTGGATGGGCAGGCGCAGGTGAACATGACCACCCAGCAGGGGCTTTCGGTCACCGCCCGGGTGCCGCTCTGCACCGCCCTGGATCGGGGGCTGAAGGTGGGACAGGAGGTGCAGCTCTGCCTTAAGCCCCGCTCCTTGTTTCTCCTCCCCCCAAACGAGGCGAGCCCGGAGTTATGAACCCAACCAGTCGCGGAAGCGCTTGTGGGTCAAAAAGTGCTCCACCCCCCTGCGGAAATCCGGCTGCTCCCGCTGCACGGCGTTGACCTGGGCGGCCCGCGCCAGCTGCTGGTCGAGCTGGGGGTGGGAAAGCTCCAGGAGCAAGCGCTTGCAGGCCGTTACCGCCGAAGGAGCGGTTTTGGCCGCCACTTCCAGGGCCAGCTCCTGAGCTCGGGCCAGGGGGTTGGGGTTTACCTCGTCCACCAACCCCAAGCTCTGGGCTTCCGCCGCCGAAAGCGGCCGGGGGTTTAGGAAAAGCTGGGCCAGGCGGGCACTTCCCACCCGCCGGTCCAAAAACACGCTAATCAACGCCGGAACAAACCCCAGCCGCAGCTCCGAAAACTGCAGCACCGCCTCCGGGGAAGCCACCACAAAATCGCAGGCGCAGGCCAGCCCCGCTCCGCCGCCAAAGGCCGAGCCTTCCACCGCCGCCACCGTGAGGTAGGGGAAGTGCAACAGCGCGGAGTAAAGGGCGGCCAAGCGGCTGGCTTCCTTTTGACCCGCGCCCGGCTGGTCGAGGCTTTCCGAAAGCTCACCCAGGTGCGCCCCGGCGCAAAAGTGTCCACCCTCGCCGGTGAGGATCAACGCCCGAAGAGGCTCAGACCGTAAACGCGAGAGGTAGGAGGTGAGCAGATCCACGGTTTCCCGGGAAAGGGCGTTGCGCACTTCCGGCCGGGCCAACTCCACGATGGCCACGGGTCCGTGGCTGGTGAGGCGTACCGGCTCCATGCGCTCATGCTAACACCTCTCGGTTTCGTGTAGGCTTTGCAACCATGTGGCGGTGGCGCGTGACCCTGGCCTTTTGGGCCCACCTGCTCCGGGATTTGCTGGGAACCTTTTTCTCCCGTTGGCGGCGGTTTTACCGCCGGGTGGTGAAGGGCGAAGCGGAGCTGGTGGTGGGAGTGGACATCTTCCCGTTTTTCGAGCGCATGACCGGCGTGGGCTGGTACGCCTGGAACCTGCTTCTGGAGCTGCCCAAGGTGGATCCCCAGCTGCGCCTCAACCTTTACGCCCACACCTTCGCGGCACCCGATGAGCCGGCCCCTCCGCCTTTGCCCCTTTCCCCCCGCACCCGCTTTCGGTTTCACCATATTCCTGCCGGCTTTTTGCTGCCGGTCAAGCCCACCATCGCGTTCCTGCGCACGGTGGTGGAGCCGTTGTTCTTCTTTCTCGATGGCAACGATCTGTTTTTTGCGCCCAACTTCTTCCCTCCCCGCCGCCACCAGGCAGCCATCCGGCAGCTGGTGGTCACCGTGCACGATCTGGCCTTCCTGCGCTTGCCCCACACCGTGCAGCAGGAAACGCTCGACAACCTGCACTCGCGTTTGCCCGAGACCCTGGCCAAAGCCGCGGCCATCATTGCCGTTTCCCAGGCCACCGCGAAAGACCTTCAGCAGCTTCTGGGCATACGCCCGCACCGCATTCACGTCATCCACGAAGGGGTGGATCCTTTGTTCTTGCGCGAACCCGGCGAAGTACCCGCCCACATCCCGCCGCGCTATCTTCTCTTCGTTTCCACGCTGGAGCCGCGCAAAAACCTCCTGGGGCTTTTGCGGGGCTTTCAGCAAGCGGTGGAAGGGGGCTATCCGGGCCATCTGGTGCTGGTGGGCCGCTGGGGGTGGCGAACGGAAGAGGCGCAAGAGGAGCTGGCCCGCTCACCGGTGCGGGAGCGCATCCTGCATCTCGACTACCTGCCCCGGGCCGCCCTCACTGCGGTTTTGCGGCAGGCGGAAGCCCTGCTCATGCCCTCGTGGCTGGAGGGGTTTGGATTGCCGGTGGTGGAGGCCATGGCCTGCGGGGTGCCGGTGATTGCCTCGAATACGTCCTCCTTGCCGGAAGTGATGGGGGATGCGGGGCTGTTGGTGGACCCGGCCAAGCCGGAAGCCCTGGCGCAGGCCATCCTCAAGCTGGCCTCGGACCCCAGGCTTAAAATCCAACTGGGTGAAAAGGGCAAGCAAAGGGCCCAGCTCTTCCAGTGGCAGGAGGCGGCCCGGGCCACCGCCGGGGTCTTTCACCGGGTGGCAGGACAAGAAACCGGTTTTCCCGATGCGTATTGCGTTTGATGCCCGCCCGCTTTTGGGAGCCCGCACCGGGGTGGGGGTTTGGCTGGAGGGGTTGTTGCGCCATTTGGCCCAGGCCACGCCCTGGGCGCTGGAGCTGCACCTGCCAAGACCCGCTGAAGTGGGCCTGCGGGGCTTTCCCCGGGAGCTGCCGGTGCTGGCCCCGCGCTTGCCGCTCCCGGGCACCCTTTGGCTCGTCACCACAGCCGCCCGCCAGGTGCAGGGGGCCGATATTTTCGTGGGAACTCTGGGGATCTTGCCCCGGCGTCTGCAAACGCCCTCGGTTTTGGTGCTCCACGATTTGACCCCCCGCAGCCGCCCTCACCACCACCGCCTGGCCAACCGCTTTTGCTTTAACGCTTACGTGGAGGAATCCCTGGCCCAGGCCGATGTGGTGGTGTGCTCCAGCCACGCCACCGCCCACCGCCTGGCCACGCTGCTCCCGGGGTGGGCCCGGGACGTGAGGGTCATCCCTCTGGCGGTGGATGAGTTTTTCTCCCCCGGAGAGGAAGACAGGGCAGCGGTGGAGGCGAAATTCGCCCAGGGAAGGCCCTTCATCGTACAGCTGGGCACCCTGGAGCCCCGCAAGGGCGTAGACACCTTGATCCTGGCCCATGACCTGCTGCTGGCCGAAAACCCCCAGGCCCCCGATTTGGTGTTGGCGGGGGGTAGGGGCTGGGGCGGGGACTTCGTGGAGCGAGCCCTGGCCCGTCACCGGCAGCCCCAGCGGGTGCATTGCCCCGGCTACGTCACCCGCGAGGAAGCACGGGCGCTTTTGCGTGCCGCGCAACTGGTGGTGCTGGCTTCCGAGGAGGAAGGGTTCGGCTTGCCTCTGGCCGAGGCCCTGTGCTGCGGGGCGGCCTGCGTGGCCTCCAACGAGGAGGCGCTGGTGGAGGTGGCGGCTGGTGCGGCCCTCCACGTCCCTCCCCGGGACCCGCAGGCTTTGGCCCAAGCCCTCGGCACAGCCCTGCGCCCGGAGGTGCAGGCGGATTTGCGTCAAAGGGCAGCGGTACGGGCTCCCGAGCTGCGCTGGGACAGGGTTTGGCCCCAGTGGGTCTTGCTGCTCTCAGAACTTGCGGGAAGCCCGGGCTAGAATGCCGCCGGATGGTGACCGTTGCCCTCGACGCCCGCAAGCTGCCCGACTTTGGCATCGGCAGCTACGTAGCTGCGCTTCTGCGCCACCTGCCCGCCATGGCGCCGGAGTGGAGCTGGGCGATTTTGGTCACGGCGGAAGGGCGGGAAATGCTGCCCGCCTTTCCGCCCAACGTGCGCGTGCTGCACGTAGAAGCCAAAGGCTACACGGTGCGGGAGCAGCTGCTGTTGCCCTGGCGGCTTTCTACCCTTCGTCCGCGGCTTTTTCACATCCCCCACTACGTGATCCCGCTAAGCTACGTGGGAAGGATGGTGGTCACCATTCACGACATCATCCACGTGCTGTTTCCCGAGTTCCTCCCCAAGCCGGCGGGGTACGCTTACGCCACGTTTATGATTCGGGCGGCGGTGGCGCGGGCCCGGCGGGTCATTGCCGTTTCCCACACCACGGCTCAGGACTTGGCTACCCTTTTGGGGGCCAACGCCCACAAGGTGGAGG
The DNA here is from genome assembly GCF_000687145.1 of Thermoanaerobaculum aquaticum. Taxonomy (NCBI): domain Bacteria; kingdom Pseudomonadati; phylum Acidobacteriota; class Thermoanaerobaculia; order Thermoanaerobaculales; family Thermoanaerobaculaceae; genus Thermoanaerobaculum; species Thermoanaerobaculum aquaticum. The sequence goes on along the minus strand of NZ_JMFG01000017.1, from coordinate 12,104 downwards.
TCATCCCTAACGGCGTGGAGGCGGAGTTCTTTGCCGACCATGACGGAAACGAGGACGAGGCCCATCGCCGCCGGCTTGGGCTTTCAAGGCCGTACTTCCTGTTTGTGGGCAACCACAAGCCACACAAAAACGTGGAAGCGGTGCTCAAGGCCTATCAGCTCTTCGTTAACGAAGCCGGGGACGAAGTCCCGCATCTGGCGCTGGCCGGCGGCTTCACCCCCACCGGCCCGTTGGCTCCCCGGGTGGAGGCCATGGGCCTGGCCTCCAAGGTCCGCTTCCTGGGCTTTTTACCCCGCCATGAGCTGCGGGCCGTGTACCGGGGCGCTTTGGCTTTCCTGTGCCCTTCGCTTTATGAAGGTTTCGGACTGCCGGTACTGGAGGCGGCCGCCTGCGGGCTTCCCATCATGGCTTCGGATATCCCGGCGGTGCGGGAGGTGCTGGCGGATGCGGTGCTGAAGGTGAACCCCAGGGACGTGGTGGAGCAAGCGCAAGCCATGCGCAGGCTCTGGCAGGAGCCCGAAACCCGCAAGAAGCTGGCCTCGGCGGCTCACTCCCGGGCCCAACGCTTCCGCTGGGAGCAAACCGCCCGGGAAACCCTGGGCGTGTACCGCCGGGTGCTGGGGGAAACGCCATGAAGGTTGCCTTCGTTCACGATTGGCTCACCGGCATGCGGGGCGGGGAAAAGGTGCTTTCAGAAATGGCCAGCTTTTTCCCCGACGCCCCAATTTTTACCTTGCTTTACCGCAAAGGAAGCGTTTCCGGGGAGCTTTCCCGACATCCCATCCGTGTGAGCTGGCTGCAACCCTGGACCCTGGGGGGACGGTTTTACCGCCCGCTTTTGCCGCTCATGCCGCGGGCCGTGGAAGAGCTGGACCTTTCGGGCTTCGATTTGGTGATTTCCTCCAGCCATTGCGTGGCCAAGGGGGTGATCCCGCCACCGGGTGCGGTGCACGTGTGTTACTGCCACACCCCCATGCGCTATGCCTGGGACCAGCGGGAGGCCTACCTGGCGCGGGTCCCCTGGGTCCTGCGCGGCTTGCTCAAGCGCCGCCTGGCTTACCTGCGGCTGTGGGACGTGGTTTCCGCCGCCCGGGTGGACCACTTTGTGGCCAACTCCCAGCTGGTGGCCCGGCGCATCCGCCACTACTTCCGCCGGGAAGCGGAGGTCATCCCGCCGCCGGTGGACACCGAGTTCTTCACCCCCGGTGACAGCAAAGGCAAGCACCTGCTGATGGTGGCGGCTCTGGTTCCGTATAAACGGGTAGAGGTGGGCATTGCCGTGGCCAAAGCGCTGGGGCGTGAGTTGAGGATCGTGGGCGAGGGGCACTTGCGGCGGACGCTGGAGCGCTTTTCCCCTGCAAACGTGAGGTTTTTGGGGCGGGTGAGCGACGAGCGGCTGCGGGACGAGTACCGCCAAGCGGCGCTGCTTCTGGTTCCCAACGTGGAGGACTTCGGCATGGCCACGGTGGAGGCGTTGGCCTGCGGCACGCCGGTGGTGGGGCTAGCCGCCTCCGGCACCGCCGACATCGTGATTCACGGGGAACACGGGCTCCTGGTGGAAGAACCCACCGTGGAAGCCCTCGCTTCCGCCTGCAGCCAGGCCCTATCCCGTTCCTTTTCTCCGGCTGCCTGCCGTGAGCGAGCGGAAAGCTTTTCCCGCGCTCGCTTCCGCCGCCGGTTCCGCTACCTATTGGAGCGCGTGGGCGTCAGCTTATGATTTACCAGAAACTCCGCATCCAACGCACGCTGGTCATGGCCCTGGATTTGGCCCTCACCTACGCCGCGCTGATCCTCGCCTACCACCTGCGTTTTACCTGGCCCATCATGCCGGTGACCAAAGGCGTTCCGCCTTTTGAACCGTACCTCGCGCTCATTCCCATCATCACCCTCATTTGGCCAGTGGTCTTTTACTTCCGCGGGCTTTTAACAGGCCGCCCGCGGCGCTCCCGTATTGATGAGATCCTGGGCGTTTTCACCGCCGTGGTGCTGGCCATGGTGGTGCTCAACGCCGGCCTGGCCTTCTATCGAGAGTTCACCTACTCCCGTTTGGCCCTGGCCATCTTTGCCGGGCTCGATGTGGTCTTCGTGGCCCTGGGGCGGCTTTTCTTTTGGTACGCCATGGGCAAAGTTTGGGCTGCGCCCCACCGGCGCCAGCGGGCGGTGGTCATCGGCACCGGGGAGCTGGCCAAAGCCGTGGCGGAAAAGCTTGCCCAGCACCGGGAGCTGGGCCTGGACGTGGTGGGGTTTGTGGACGAAAACGGCGGCGCCAGCGGCAAGGTGGGGCAGTGGCCGGTGCTTGGCGGCATTGGCGAGCTGGAAGGTATCGTCAAAACCCACGGAATAGAGCTTTTGTACATTGCCCTGCCCATGCGCAGCCAGCACAAGGTGGTGAAGATCCTGCGGATTGCCGAGCCTTTGCTTTTGGACGTGCGGGTGGTGCCGGACCTTTTGCAGTACTACGCCTTACGGGCTGGAGTGGAGGATTTGGACGGCATACCCGTGATCAACCTCACCGCCATCCCCCTGGCCGGTTGGAACTCCTTCGTCAAGCGGTTCGTGGACCTCACCTTTTCGTTTCTAGGGCTGGTGCTGTTGTCCCCGCTTTTAGCTTTGATTGCTCTTGCCGTGTACCTGCAGGATCGCGGCCCTGTCTTTTACCGCCAGCTGCGCATGGGCCTGGACGGCCGGCCCTTCTGGATCTTGAAGTTCCGCACCATGGTGGTGGATGCGGAAAAGCACACGGGGCCCCGCTTTGCCCAACCCAACGACCCGCGGGTCACTCCGCTGGGGGCCTTCCTCCGCCGCTACTCTCTGGACGAGCTGCCTCAGCTTTGGAACGTGCTCAAAGGCGAAATGTCGCTGGTGGGGCCGCGGCCCGAGCGACCGGAGTTTGTGGCCCGCTTCCGCGCCCGCTACCCCGAGTACATGGCCCGCCATCGCGTGAAGGCGGGCATTACCGGCTGGGCGCAGGTGCACGACCTGCGGGGCCAATCCTCCCTGCGCAAGCGCATCGCTTACGACCTTTACTACATTGACAACTGGTCGCTGGCCCTTGATTTCAAAATCTTGATGCTCACACTTTTGCGCTTTTGGCGCCACCGCCATGCCTATTGAGGCTTTCGTGTATCCAAGTTAACCCGGTAAAAAAGCAGCCTGATCGAAACAGAGCTGCACGGCAAAGGCAAAGCAGACTCCTCGCTTCGCTCGGAATGAAACGTTCCTAGCCTGCCGTCCTTTTGAGGCAAAAAAGCGCGCTTATTGCTTTTGGGTTTGCCCAGCTGAAAACCGCAAGAACCCACCCACCAGCCCTGTGGCTATGGCTGCCAGGAGAAAGCCCACGGCGAGCACACGACGCTCAGGAAAGAGCTGGGAAATGGCGAGACTTACAAGGCAAAACGCCACAACCAGCACAGTGACTACCCATGAACGCCGGTGGGAACGCCGACGGAAGAAAATGAATCCCGCCAGGGCCAAGAGCACCATCAGGGCCAATTCAGGGGTTCCAATGCTCATGGGCACCTCCTCCCTTGAAATCCCAGACCCAAGGGCCTGAGGAAAAGTACACGCGCGCCATGTTCACGGTTCCACGGGCAGTTGCAGCCACCTCGCCCAGTATAAAAACGCCATCGCGAGGCTGAAAAAAATTGCAAGTTTCATGATGGCCTCGCCGAGGTTTTTCTGAGCATCAGAAAAGCCACGGCCAACGCCCCAAACAGCAGGAACCAAAGCCCAGTAAGCTCCAGCAACTGCTCCAAGCTCACAGCCTTACCCCACAGCATCCGACCCAGCCCGTAGCCGCCGGCAAAAAGCGGCGCTACCAGCACCAGCACGAGAAGTTTCCGAGGAAGCAAGGGATCCCGAGCTGCTTGCACCACCAGGATGGCCATCGCCAACCCCAAGGCCACAGCCAGACAGGCCCATGCCCAAAAGCCAACACTTTCCTTCCCGGCAACACCCAAAACACCAACCGCTGCCAGAAGCGCCGAGGTCAACCCCAAGCCGCGCACTGACATGGGAGCAACCCTCCGGAATTCAGCATTGCCGCACTTCGCATCGCGGTGGCAAGAATACCAAGAAAACGCGCCGGCCAAGGACCACGCTTCGTACCAGCAATCCTCCTTCTTCCGTACGGGGCGGAGCGTTGTGCGCTTACGTTCCCGCCGTTGCCAACAACAGCCACGGAGTGGTCGCCATCAACGAATCACGCACAGCAAAACACCAGACCAATTACCACTTCTGAAGTTCGCCAAAACTTGTCGGCAAGAACTTGACAACCGCCCATAGCTGGAAACCTCAAGCCAGCTCCGGCACCGGGTGAAAAACGGAAGGACAACCTTTCGGTTTCATCCGCTTGGAGTCGAAACTTCGAGAAAACGCAACGGTCAATTGTGCCAGTGCACAATGAACCGTTTGCCTTACTGCAACTGTGCTTTTTCCCTGAGCTCAACGGTTTCACCGGCGCCTACCACAAACCACTTGCCCCGCCAAATCGGTTTGCAGGCTTCGTCGGTCACCACCGGCCGGAAACGCCCTGGCGCCAACCTCTCCCACCGCTTGGAGACCAACCCGGGGCGGGAGGCATCGCTACCAAAGGTCAAAACCTCAAAGGCATCCGTGCCCAGTATGGCGCCATCTTCCGTTTCCAGCGCGCAAAAAGCACCGCCTTTCGGCAAATTCCCGGGCCACCAGCTCACCTTGGCACCGGGTAGAGCTTGATACACCCCCAAAAAGCCGCGCTTTTCCGCCGGCACAAACAGCTTGAAATGACCCAGGCTTTTTGCCTCGGCATCCGGGCTCAGCAGAGCCACCAAAAGCGAGCCATCCACAGTGGGCATATGGCGGATGACAGCTTCGCCTTTTTCGTCCAGCACACCAACCGTAAGCCCCTCGGCGCCTTGGGGCGAAAACTGAAGCTGGGCGCTCACCGGGTTTCCTTCCTCATTGAGCACCCGAAGGCTCACCTGTTTGCCCGCCACCAGGCGCAGGACCAGTGGTTCGTCCATGACCTTTTCTTCCATGGCCCAGCCCAGATCCGAGCGATACGCCCAGACGACCAGCGGCTCTGCCGGGGCTGCGGGGCACAGGAAGCTCCCGTTTCGGTCTGTCTTGCCGCGCCAACTGAATCCTCGATTGCTGCAAGAAAGCGAGTTGCTCAGGCGAACTTCGGCGAAAGGCACGGGGTTACCGGCAGCATCCACAACCTTTCCTTCCACCGACCGGATAGCAACCGTCAGTTGAACTTCCTTTTTCCCTGAGCCCTCCGGGATATCCACCGTTCCCAGGGGAACAGCGCTTTCCCCCGCCCCTCCCCGCCGCCTCAACCCCAAAATCCACGGCCCGGAAGCCTCAAGAAGGACCGAAAACTCACAAGCATTCTGGTTTTCCCAATGGCCGGAAACGGTGTAATTCACCACTGGAGAAAACGCCCAGGGTTCGAAGTCCGCACAGCGGCCCTTTTCAAGGCCCGAAACGCTCACCGTCACCTCCCAACGCGTGGGCCTCAACAGGACCTCTTGGAAACTGCCAGCCGCCACCACAAAAGGCGACGTGCTATGGGAAGGCCGGTAGGTCATCCCTTCGGGAATGCTTCCGCCGCTGCGCCGCAAAAGCCTTTCCGGCAACGTGCTCAAAAGCGCCACGTAGGTTCCCGCAGGTACCGCCTCAAAGGAGACCTCGCCGTTTTCGCCTAAGGGCTTGGAAAGCAAAGCCATAATTACACTTTGCGGATCCAATAGCCGCGAGCTGCTTTCCTGAAGCTGGCCGGAGGGAACCAAATCCACCCACCACTTCCCTTGGGCAAAGTCCTGTCCCCAGGGCTCCACCCGCACCCTCACCCGCCCCCCACCCTCCAGCGCCACATCACCCAAATCAAGCCCCTGGGAGCCCACCACCAGCGGGCCCATCACGCGAAACCCATGCTCCGCTGCTGTGGCCACGAGAACAACGTTATCGCCGGGAAGAAGCCCAAAGGAAAACCGCCCTTCCTCATCGCTTACGCCTTCGTGTTTTAAGCGCAGGTGCCTCTCGAGGAGCTTGCTTTCAAAGGGAAGCTCGTGGAGAGCGAGAAACGCGGGACCTACCGTGCCACCGGCTATGGGTTTGCCGTTGATCTTGGAAACAAGCCGCCCCTTCACCGCCACCAAAGGCAGCAATCCACACCGCACCGCTTGCTGCTTCCCCTCTTGTACGACCATCCTGAGGCTCTTGTTGCCGTACCCCTCGGCGCCACAGGCTACCGTGTATTCGCCCGGCTCAAGGCGAAGCTTCCAGGAAACCTCCCCCGGTGGCAGCTCCACTTCCGCCACCAGGGCTCTACCCTGAAGCACCGCTGCGTAACGAGTTTTTCCGGCGATGTCCGTACCTGAACTGGAGAAGGTGATCTCCACTTCCACAGCACCTGCCGCTGCAAAACCAAGGGTAAGCACCGCCGCTGACAACCACACAACCGCCCTCATAAAACCCTCCAAAACGCAAGGCCCCTCGTGCGGGAGGGGCCTATTGGTCTCAAGCGTCCAAAAATTTACGCGCACTGCCAAGCCGCATACTCGGCAGGACAAAACCAAGAACTCAGACCTCCGTCCCACATGTTAACAAACCGCGCCGCCGTACCACCATCACCCCCGCCGCTGCCGCAAAGCCCTTCAACATTGCAACGAGGAATGCACTCCCTGATTTGCCTTGTCTCTTTAATGGTGTTACCAGGGTTGGCTGGGTCGGGCTTTTCGGTCGTGATCGTTTTGACGGTGCATCGCTCTCCCGCATCGCAACTCGCGAAACCAGAAAAAGCCGGCTCACAAATTCCTCGCGCTCCAACCGTCGGGCCACCAGGCAAATACTTGTCCTGCCCGCAGGCCGAACAGACCTGCCCGGCCACTTTCTGTGGCAGTAACAAGGCCACTGCTAGGAGCCAGCCAAGTCCTAAGGAACGCAAGTTGCTCAGGCGCATTCTTCTGATTGTCAACCCTCCCTTCCCCCCGCGTCCGGGCGCGGGGTTTGGTGTCGCGGGGATGAAAGCTTTTTTTGCTTGTCAAGCTACGCTGAGACCGAGTCCCAGATGCTTATACCCAAAGCTTGGCTTGACGCGGAAAGGTCCCGCCACATTCGTGCATGAAACAACGCAAAAAAAAAGAGCTTTTGTGGCCGATGCGGCAACAACCCACCTCCCCGTGCTGCTTTTGGGGGAAACCGGGACCGGCTAAAGCCATTTGGCTCGGCTCATCCACCAACAAACCCCGCGGGCGGGAGGCCCTTTGGTGGCGGTGGATCTCGGAACCGACCGTTCTTTTCTGGTCCACTCCGAGCTTTTTGGGTGCAAGAAAGGGGCCTTTACCGGCGCCCAGGAGCATGAGGGCTTGGTGCGGGCAGCCAACGGCGGCACGTTGTTTTTGGACGAAATCGGCGACGTGCCACTGGACGTGCAAGCCTGCCTTCTGTAGCTTCTGGCAGCCGAAATCGTGCGACCCTGAGATACCTAGCGGTTTGAGTCAGTGGATCACGGGTTCATTGCAACGGCCAGAACGGACCTCAAGGAAAAAGGCGCAGAAAGAAGTTTCCGCGAAAACTTTTTTCCGGCTGCGGTGACACACGCTCCGCCTACCGCCGCTGCGCGAGCGGCGTGAAGACGTGCTCATCGTGGCACGGCAGTGGCTGGAGAAGATGACCGGCAAGCAAATCGCGCTTTCCTCTGAGACCGAAAAGTTGATGCTCCAACACCCCTGGCCCGGCAACTTCCGGGAGTTTTTCATCGCCTACAGGCAAGCCTTAGTCAATTCACAAAGGGGAGCATGGAACCGCAGCGCCTTGGCTTGCCCTCAAGGCCAGAAAGCAAGGGGTGGCTGGCTAGCCACCACGGTTTGAACAAAAAACGTCCTTAATTCTCTCAGGCCTGGGTCGTTCATTCTTTACCGCCGAGGCGAGGCCAATCGCTGAGGTAGAGCCCCGCGGCCACGCCGCAAACCACCGCGAGCAGGCCAGCAACAGCCTTTTCTAGCACCCCCACTGAGATTGAGAAAGCCAAGTCGAATGCGCCGACAAGGCTCCCCAGTCCCGGTGGTAGACCCATAAGCCAGGCCTTGGCTCCACGTTGCCTGAAGTGGGCGATACGTTCGATTGCGAGCCCGAGTGGGATCGCTAAAGCTAGGAAATGCGACCATGAAGCGATCAAAGGATCCGTCATGAACATGCGTTCCAAGTCCCTATAAACGCGGATGCGTACCAAGCAACCGCACCCCCGCAACAATAATAATAGTACGGCCCGCATAGCGGGGTCCCACACCCCGTCACCAAAGATTCCCCTGCATCAATTTGATTCAATACGGCGCCGATACAGTTCGAAAACGTAAGCGCCGAGGCATTAAACCCACCTCTCGGATGTTCCCCCTTTGAGGAGCTCGCGAAGCCGCGCGATGCTGAGCTCCCGGAACGTTTCCTCGCTAAGGCTCATTACCCCCAGAACGAATTCCTTGGCCTGGAGGCAGCCGTAAGTCAATGCAAAAGCGGAATCGTGGAAGCTCCACACCTGGGCCTTCCTGCCACCGATCCGGGTTTGGGCATCCGCGAAGACAAGCACACCCATGCAAAGGGCGACCACTCCCCGGGGGAGTTGGTGGACCGACTCGTTGCCGAAATCCTCGCCGGCAAGGCTTCTCTTCCGGAAACCCTGGAGGAATTAGAAAGTAAAGCCATTTTCGTGGCCATGGAAAAAACCGGAAGCTTGCGTGCCGCAGCCAGGGTGCTGGGCCTTTCTCATTCCACCCTTAAATGCAAGCTGGAAAAGCATTCCCCAGATGCGAAGTCAAGCGCTCGCTTTTGAAAACCGCCGGGCCCAAAACCGCCCACGGATCATGGCAAAGTTCGAGATTTACGCTTTGCGGGGAAGCTCCCCCCGGCGCAAACGGCGGTAAAGGTCCAGGCTTTCCCGGAGAATGCCCAGCGCTTCCTCCGGCCCCATGAACTCTTCTACCACCACTTCTTTGTTTTCCAGGGCCTTGTAATCCTGGAAAAACCGCTTGATTTCCCGCAACGTGTGGGCGGGAAGCTGGCCGTGATGGGTGTAGTCGGCAAAGGCCGGATCGTCCACCGCCACCGCCAGGATTTTGTCATCCAGGCCCTTTTCATCCCGCATGCGCATGGCGCCAATGGCCCGCGCTTGCACCACGGTGAGGGGATGCACCGGCTCCTGCATAAGCACCAGTGCATCTAAAGGATCACCGTCGTCGCAAAACGTGCGGGGAATAAAGCCGTAATTGGCCGGGTAATACACCGCGCTGTAAAGCACCCGATCCAGCCGCAGAAAACCCGATTCCTTGTCCAGTTCGTACTTGTTTTTGCTGCCCATGGGCACTTCAATGACCACGGGAAACGCCTTTTCAATGACATGGTCGTCCACGTACACATCATGCCAGGGGTGCATCGGGCTCCTCCTCGTTTTGGCTGCCCCCGCACTGGGGACAAGGGCACAGGCGGCGCAGGTTCTCCACGTGGTAAATGCCGTGGTCGTGGCCGTCGGCCCACACCACCTGCACGCCGTAGTTGCCCACCAACCGCACCGCAACCGGCACAAATGCTTGGGCCGACATGGGCTTGAGGGTGGGCAAGGTGGCTTTGCCGAAAAGGTGCTTTTCCCCCTTGCAGCCAGCACAGGGGCAAGCTTTGCGCAGCATGTCCCCGGGGAAGTAGGACTCGTGCCCGTCCCGCCACCGCACCACCACCTCGTGGCCCACCACCAGAGCTTGCTCCACCGAAAACTTGGGATCCTTCATCCCCATCTCCAAACGCCACCATGGTAATGTTTCCGGCGAGGCGAGGGAAGCATGGACGCGGTGATTGTCGCCAACGCCCCATTTCGGTTTTGGCCTGAAGCCGTGAGGCGGGCCCGGCAGGCCGGGTTGCTTTTGGCCGCCGATGGCGGGGCAAACCACCTGGCCAACGTAGGCTTGCGCCCGCATTTTGTGGTGGGCGATTTGGATTCGGTGTCGCCCGAGGTGCGGGCGTGGATTGGGGAAGAACGGGTGGTGCCGCGTCCCGATCAAGACCACACGGATTTGGAGAAAACCCTGCTGTTTGCCCTGGAACAAGGGGCTTCCCGCGTGCTCATCCTGGCGGCCACCGGCGGACGCCTCGACCATGCCCTGGAAAACCTGGGGCTTTTGGGCCGCTACGGGGAGCGGCTGGCCTGCGAAATCCGGGAGGAAAAAACGCGGATCGTGCCGGTGTTTTCCCAGGCGAGCTTTGCCGTTCCCGTGGGGGCCACTGTGTCCGTCATGCCGCTGGGCCACTGTGCCCGGGTGTGGCTTTCGGGCTTGGCCTGGCCTTTGGCGGGGGAGCCCTTGAGCTTAGTCTCCCGCACTTCGCTTTCTAACCGGGCGGTGGAGCCTGAAGTGCACGTGAAGGTCGAGGGAGGGGTGCTCCTGGCGTTTCTGCCCTGTTAGGATAGGGACGTGCAGTTCAAAATGGCTGGTTCCCCGCGCTGGCTTCAGGCCTTTTACCGGGCGTACTTTGCCTTCTGGATTCCCGCTTTGGCCTGGGCGGCCACCTGGTGGCCGCTTTCGCTCATGTACTGGATGGCCCGATGGCTGGTGATTGCCCCGTTTGTGCTGGTGCGGCCCAAGTACATGCGGGCGGTGAGCGGCAACCTCAGCCGGATTTTGGGCCTACCCCCTGAGCACCCCCAGGTGCGCCGTGCCGCCTGGCATATGATGTGGGAGCACGCCTACCACTGGATTGACTTTTTCCGCTACGCGCAGCTGCCCCCAGAAAAGGTGGAAGAGCACATTGCCTGCTTAGAAGGTTGGGACTTTTTTCAGCAGGCCCGTCAAAGCGGGCGCGGCACGCTCCTTCTCACGGCTCATATGGGAAACCCCGAAGTGGGGGCCATTGCCCTGGGCAAGCACGTGGAACCGGTACACGTGCTGTACTGGCGGGACCGCTTTGAAAAAGCTGAGGAGTTTCGCACCCGCATGCGCCTTTTGGGGAACGTCCGCGGCATTCCGGTGGACGCTTCGCCGCTGTCGGTGGTTCCAGCGCTTCGGGTTTTGCGCTCCGGGGGCATTTTGGCCTGCCACGGCGACCGCGATTTTAACGACCAAGGCTGGCCGGTGGTCTTTTTTGGTAAGGAAACCAAGTTCCCGCCGGGACCTTTTTTCCTGGCAGCTCGCGGCAGGGCCTTGGTGATCCCCACGTTTTTCTTGGTGGAGCCCGACCGCCGCTTTCGGGTGATTTACGAGGAGCCTTTCGAGGTGCCCGAGGACGTTTCAGAAACAGCGCTTCGCCCCTACCTGGAGCGCTGGGTGGCAATCCTCGAGCGCTACGTGCGTACCTACCCCGAGCAGTGGTACTGCTTTTACCCGTTTTGGGGTTCCCAATAAACGACCTGGCGCATGGGCCGGCGCCGGGCCAAGAAATCAACAGCCAAAATCAGGGCCTTTCCACTGGCTTTCCCCAACGGCTCTTGGAACCCCCCACTCGGAAGCAGCTTGCTGTTATTCCGAGGGCCAGAGGGCCGGGGGACCTGCTTCTGGCAAAGCCATTAATGCACGCGCGGCGCGCGTGCCACAGAGACACAATGAAAGAGGACCGTAGGGCCTGCGTCCGGCACGGGTGTTTTTTTAAGCCGGCGCAGGAGCGCCGGCCCCACAGAAAGCCAGCATGCTGCTTTGCCGGCGGTAAAGGAGCGGACTCAGGGGGCCAAAAACGAGGCCCGGCGTTTTGGCCTTATTCGAAGAAGAAGGCATGGCGGGGCCGACGAGACTCGCCACTTGGCGGGAGGGCGGTCGGGGGGCCAAGAACGAGGCTCGGCGCTCTGGCCTTATTCGAAGAAGAAGGCATGGCGGGGCCGACGAGACTCGAACTCGCGACCTCCGGCGTGACAGGCCGGCGTTCTAACCAACTGAACTACGACCCCGCCCGTGGGGTTCGCAGAACTGCCGCGGGTGGTGGGAGGTGAGGGACTCGAACCCGCGACCCCCTGCGTGTAAGGCAGGTGCTCTAACCACTGAGCTAACCTCCCGCGCAGCCTGCCCACCATGAATGTACCTGCTTCCGCAAAAGCTGTCAACCCGCCGCAGGAGCGGCGGCACCACATTCGACGCGGGGGGCCGCTCGCG